>NZ_JAYSGF010000010.1:0-133609 GCF_041912965.1 Chromobacterium sp.
GAAAAAGCGGAATGTACTCGTGGTACATGAGCATTTTGAGCTTGGTTTCAACGCCCATTTCTACCCATCCCGCCGACGCGCGGCAGATCGTAAACAGGTTCTTAGAGCCTGTTCAAAGTCTCGCGAGCAAGAGCGAGACGAGGCGAAAACGAGCGAAAAAGCGGAATGTACACATGGTACATGAGCATTTTTAGCTTGTTTTTAACGCCGTATCGCCGAAGCGCAGCAGACTTTGAACAGGTTCTTAGACCTCAGACCTCAGCCCGGACGGCCCGGCTTGGTGCAGCCCGCGTCCTTGTAAGGCTGGTTGCTGAACTGCACCCAACCCGGTCCCAGGGAGAATTGCGAGCAAGCAAGCTTGCCGTCCACCTTGCTTTGCCACAAATACCAGGGCGCCGGCGCGGCCAAGGTCAGCAGGGGGAAGGACAAGGCCGCCAGGGTCAGAACAGTTTTGCGAATCATCATGCATACCTCAGGACAAAGTGAAGGACACCACGGCCAAGATGGAGTGGCCAGGCGGAAAAATGCCATGACAATATACCGAATCATACTGTTGGCATAAAGCGCCGCCTGCCACTTTGCCTGGAAGGCGGTGTCATGCCCTGCACGCAGCCTCTTGACTAGCACGCAGCAATAGGGGCGCCGCGGCGCCCCCGTCCTCCTGCTTGCGCCCGGAATGGCGCACTCTGCCCTGGGCCGGAGCCGTCGGCAGCAGCCCCCGATCAGCCTGGGCGACCTTGAACGCGGCAGCCCGCGTCTTTGTAAGGAATGCTATTGAGCAAAACCCAACCCGGTCCATAGGAGAATTGCGAGCACACCAGATGGCCGTCGGACTTGCTTTCCCATAGGTACCAAGGAGCCATGGAAGCAAAAGCCATCCAGGAAACGCTCAGACCCGCCACCAGCAGCGCAAATTTACGTACCGTCATACACACCTCTCGATAATTATTTATCATTAATTAACAATTAAAAAATGCAAAAACAATATACACAAAACTCTGCGCCAAATAAATTCTTCGTCATATATTTGGCAGTATTACCAAGCCAAATAAAATCAGCTAGCACGAATAAACTGCAAAAATTAACGGATGGGCCGTTTCAAGCGCGGCTGATAAGCCTCAAAGTGTTACCATTAGCATGGTAAACTTGCGAAATCTGCATATTTATCCCGATTGTCATTCCTTGCCGCCCATCGCGGCACAGGGACGGCCGTCCGCGTTCCGCCGCCAGGCTTGAGCGATTTCGTCATCACCTTCCCCCATCCAGCCAGAAGGAGCTTGCACTTGGACACCTTAAACTCACTCATCCTGGCCGGCTCGCTGGTATTCCTCGCCAGCCTGGTGGTGTCCTCGATCGCCTCCCGCTTCGGCGCGCCGCTGCTGCTGGTCTTCCTCGCGCTGGGCATGCTGGCCGGCGAGGATGGCCCCGGCAAGATCGTGTTCAGCAATTACCAGCTCAGCTATGTGGTCGGCACCATCGCCCTGGTGGTGATTCTGTTCGACGGCGGCCTGCGCACGCGCCAGGACAGCTTCCGCATCAGCCTGAAACCGGCCGGGGTGCTGGCCACGCTGGGGGTGCTGATCACCACGGCGGTGACCGGCCTGTTCGCCGCCTGGGTGCTGAAGCTGAGCTGGCTGGAGGGATTGCTGATCGGCGCCATCGTCGGCTCCACCGACGCCGCCGCGGTGTTCGCCCTCCTGTCCGGCCGCGGCCTGGAAATCAATCGCCGCGTCGGCAGCGCGCTGGAAATCGAATCCGGCAGCAATGATCCGATGGCGGTGTTCCTGACTTCGGCGCTGATCGGGGTGTTGGGCCAACAGGGTCAGGACGCCGGCGTCGCCGCCATGCTGTGGCTGTTCGTCAAGCAAATGGGCCTGGGCGCGCTGGCCGGCTGGGGCGGCGGCAAGGCCATGGTCTGGCTGTTCCAACGCCTGGGTCCGCGCGGCGCGATGCTGGCGCTGTTCAGCCTGGGCACCGCCGGCGCGCTGTTCAGCCTGACCACGGCGGCCGGCGGCAGCGGTTTCCTCGCCATCTACCTGGCCGGCATCGTGGTGGGCAACGCCCGGGTGGCGGACCTGCCCAATCTATTGAATATCCACGACGGCTATGCCTGGCTGGCCCAGGTCACCATGTTCCTGGTGCTGGGCTTGCTGGTCACGCCGTCCAATCTGCTGCCGGTGGCGCCCTATGCGCTGGCGATCTCCATCGTGCTGATGCTGGTGGCGCGGCCGCTGGCGGTATGGCTGTGCATGCTGCCCTTCCCGGTGCCCAAGGCGGAAAAGCTGTTCATGAGCTGGGTGGGCCTGCGCGGCGCGGTGCCGGTGATTCTGGCCATTTTCCCGCTGATGGCGGGGCTGCCCAATAGCCAGCTATTCTTCAACGTGGCTTTCTTCGTGGTGATGATGTCGCTGCTGTTCCAGGGCTGGACCATCGCGCCTCTGGCGGAAAAGCTGAAGCTGAAATTGCCAGCGCGGCCAGACGTGGAGCACCGGGTGCCGGTGGTCAGCGGCCAGCAGGCCCGCTACGAGGCCGCTTCCTGCCTGGTGCGCGCCGATAGCCCGGCCGAAGGCCAGCTGGCCGGCGAACTGGCCTTGCCCGCCGGAGTGAGGCTGGCGGCGCTGTACCGCGAGGAGTTGCCGCTGGAGCCGGCGGCCAGCCAGACGCTGCGCGCCGGCGACTGGGCCTGCCTGATCGGCCCCGGCCCGGCGCTGGAAACCGCCGGCGAGGCCTTCCACCCGCCCGGCGACGATCCTTACTACGGTTACTTCACCGTGTCCGGCCAGGCGCGGCTGGCCGATCTGGCCGACAGCTACGGCCTGAATCTGAGCGAACGCGACCGCGCCGCCAGCATCGCCGAATACTGCAAGCGCGCCTGCGGCTATCCACTGGTGGCCGGCGACGTATTGCGGCTGGACCGCCTGGAGATGGTGATACGCGCCGCCGCCGACGGCCAGGTCAAAAGCGTGGGCCTGCGCTATTTGAAATCACAATAAGGCTTTGCGCTCCTTGGCGCCGCGCCCGGCCCAGTCGCAGGCGAACTGCCAGGCGACACGGCCGGAGCGGCTGCCGCGCAGATGGCTCCAGTGCAGCGCGGCCTTTTCCGCCTCGGCGTCCAGCTTCAGGCCGAAATGCGCCAGCCACTCGGCCGCCGCCGCCAGGTAGGCGTCCTGATCGAAGGGATAGAAGGACAGCCACAAGCCGAAACGATCGGACAGCGACACCTTTTCCTCTATCGCCTCGCCCGGATGGATTTCGCCGTCCTGCACCCAACCTTCGCGGTTTTCGCTCATTTTCTCCGGCATCAGATGACGGCGGTTGGACGTCGCGTACACCAAGACATTGTCGACGCGGCGCGCCAGGCCGCCGTCCAGCGCGGTCTTCAGCGCCTTGTAGGCGTCGTCGCCCTGCTCGAAGGACAGATCGTCGCAGAACAGGATGAAGCGCTCCTTGCGTCCGGCCACCATCTCGACGATGCGGTTCAGATCGCCCAGCTGCGCCTTGTCCACCTCGATGATGCGCAGGCCCTTGGCGGCGAACTCCGGCAGCAGCGCCTTGACCAGCGAGGATTTACCGGTGCCGCGCGCGCCGGTGAGCAGCACATTGTTGGCCGGCCGGCCCTTGACGAACTGGCGGGTGTTGCGCAGCAACTGCGCGCGCTGGGCGTCGATATGGGTCAGCCGTTCCAGTTCCGGCGCGTGCGGCTCCGCCACCGCTTCCAGCCAGCCGGCCATGCCCTGGCGCTGCCAGCGGAAAGCCAATGCGTTCCAATCCGGCTCCGGCCGCGCCGGCGGCAGCAAGGGCTCCAGGCGCGCCAGCATGGCTTCGGCCCGGGCCAGGAAGGCTTGCAACTGCTCCATGATTTCCCCCTCGATGCGAAACGACAAAAACAAACAGCCTGGCAGAAAGCCGCCAGGCTGTCGATGCTCGCGGACGCGGCCGGACTCAGTCCGCCAGATGTTGGAACAAGGGCGTGGACAGATAACGCTCGCCAAAGGAGGGAATCACCACCACGATCAGCTTGCCGGCGTTTTCCGAACGCTTGGCCAGTTCCAGCGCCGCCCACACCGCCGCGCCGGAGGAAATGCCCACCAGCAAGCCTTCGCGCGCGGCCACCGCGCGCGCGGTTTCCATCGCGTCCTCGTTCTTCACGCGGATGATTTCATCGTAAATATCGGTATTGAGGATGGCGGGCACGAAGCCGGCGCCTATGCCCTGGATAGGGTGCGGGCCCTTGGCGCCGCCGGACAGCACCGGCGAGGCGTCCGGCTCCACCGCCACGATCTGCACACCGGGCTTGCGCGCCTTCAGCACTTCGCCCACGCCGGTGATGGTACCGCCGGTGCCGACGCCGGCGACGAAGATGTCGACCTGGCCGTCGGTGTCGTTCCACACTTCCTCGGCGGTGGTGTTGCGGTGAATGGCCGGATTGGCCGGGTTCTCAAACTGCTGCGGCATGAAATGGCTGTCCGGATTCTGCTCCACTAGCTCGCGCGCCTTGGCGATGGCGCCGCCCATGCCATCGGGGCCCGGGGTCAGGATCAGTTCGGCGCCATAGGCGCGCAGCAGCTGGCGGCGTTCGCGGCTCATGGTTTCCGGCATGGTGATCACCAGCTTGTAGCCGCGCGCGGCGCAGACCATGGCCAGACCGATGCCGGTATTGCCGGAAGTGGGTTCAACGATGGTGGTGTCCGGGCCGATCTTGCCGGCCTGTTCGGCGGCGTCTATCATCGCCACCGCGATGCGGTCCTTGACGCTGTGAGCCGGGTTGAAGAACTCCAGCTTGGCCACCACGGTGGCGCCGCAACCATCGCTCACCCGGTTCAGCCGCACCAGCGGGGTGTTGCCGATCAAATCCGTCACTGCATTGGCAATTCGCATCTTTATTCTCCACAGACAGTTTTGAAGAAAACCATATTACCCAGCATCATAAACAAGCCGTACGGCGATGCTAAATATTGTTTGCTTATAATCGGCAAACTTGGCAGTCTCAGCCGGCCGCGCCCTGGCACCGCCATGGCCGCGACGGCAAAACCGCTACACTGAAACCAGTGCCCATCACCCGCAGACCGAGGTCCACTCCCCACTTATGCCGACACAGGAAACGCTGATCCCGCTCACCGGCTGGCGCCGCAAGCTCTACATCATCATTTACGAGGCCGATACCCGGCTGGGGCGCATCTTCGACCTGGCGCTGATCATCGCCATCCTGTTGTCGGTGCTGACGGTGATTTTGGAGAGCGTGCAAAGCATACAAGCGGCCTGGGGCGCCCAGCTCAAGATTCTAGACTGGTGTTTCACCATTCTGTTCACTATCGAATACGCATTGCGGCTGATCTGTATCCACAAGCCGATGCGCTATGTGAAAAGCTTCTTCGGCGTCATCGACTTGATGGCGGTGCTGCCGCTCTATCTGGGATTGTTCATCCCGGAAAGCCGCTTCCTGGCCGATATCCGCATCCTGCGGCTGCTGCGCATGTTCCGCATCCTCAAGCTGACGCGCTATATCGGCGAGGCCAGCGAGCTGAAACGGGCGATGCTGGCCAGCCGCCGCAAGATCACGGTGTTCCTGGTCACCGTGGTGCTGCTGGTGGTGATCCTGGGCACGCTGATGTTCGTGATCGAAGGGCCGGAGCACGGCTACACCAGCATCCCGGTCAGCATTTACTGGGCCATCGTCACCCTGACCACGGTGGGCTTCGGCGACATCACGCCCAAGACGCCGCTGGGCCAGGCGCTGGCCAGCGTGGTGATGATCACCGGCTACGGCATCATCGCGGTGCCCACCGGCATCGTCACCGCCGAAATCGCGCGCGGCAGCGGCGCCAAGAGCAAGACAGCGGAGGCGGTGTCCGGCACCCGGCTGTGCCCGCACTGCTTCACCGAGGGCCACGACTGGGACGCGCGCTTCTGCAAACACTGCGGCGGACAGTTGCCGCGTCCGTCCAAGGGCGAGGTCAGCTAGCGCCGGCCAGCAACTGCCGATAACGGCCAGCCATCGCGTCGTCGAAAGCCACCAGCAACACCCGCCTCAAGCCATGCGGTTCGCGCGCCAGCCAAGCGCGCACCGTGTCCACCGCGATGATGGCGGCCTGCCGCTGCGGATAGCCGTAAACGCCGCAACTGATCGCCGGGAAGGCGATGCTGTCCAAACCATGACGCGCCGCCAGTGCCAGGCTGTTGCGGTAGCAGGCGGCCAGCAGCTCCGCCTCGCCGTGGGCGCCGCCCTGCCACACCGGGCCCACGGTGTGGATCACACAGCCGATGGCCGGCGGTCAGCTTGGCCTCGCCGACGCGGCAGCCGTGCAAATTCCGGCATTCCGCCAGCAGCTCCGGCCCGGCGGCGCGGTGGATGGCGCCGTCCACGCCGCCGCCGCCCAACAGGCTGGTGTTGGCGGCGTTGACGATGGCGTCCAGCGCCAGCGTGGTGATGTCGCCCTGCCATGCCGACAATTCGGTCTTCGCTTCCATCGCTTCCCCCTTATTTATCCATGCCGCCATTATCCGCCCGCCGACGCCAGGCGCAAAAAAAGCCGGCGGATGCCGGCTTTTTCCTTTTCTGCCTTTAAGCAGGGTTGTTCAACAGCGAATTGCGCCGCGAATAGCCAAAATACACCACCAGGCCGATCAACAACCAGGCCATGAAGCACAACCAGGTCAGCAACGACAGCTGAGTCATCAGGAAGCCGCAGCACAAGATGGCCAGCGTCGGGATGTAAGGCACGCCTGGGCAGACGAATTTGCGCGGCAGATCGGGCTCGCGCTTGCGCAGCACGATCACCGACAAGGCGATCAGGGTGAAGGCGGCCAGGGTGCCGATGTTCACCAGTTCGGCCAGGGTGTGCAGCGGCACGAAGCCGGCCAGCAAGGCGATAATGGTGCCAATCAGCCAAGTGGCCTTGTACGGGGTGCCGTACTTGGGGTTCACCTCGGAGAAGATCTTGGGCAGCAGGCCGTCGCGCGACATCGCGAACAGGATGCGGGTCTGGCCGTAAGTCATCACCAGGATCACCGTCATCATGCCGAGAATGGCGCCCAGGTCGACAAAGCCGGCGAACCAGTCCAGCTTGGCCACTTGCAGCGCCAGCGACACCGGATGGTCTACGCCGGCGAACTGCATATAAGGCACGATGCCGGTCATGATGGCGGCCACCACCACGTAAAGCAGCGAGCACACGCCCAGCGACCAGATCACCCCGCGCGGGATGTCCTTGGCCGGGTTCTTCACTTCCTCGGCGGCGCAGGTCACCGCGTCGAAGCCGATGAAGCTGAAGAACACGATGGCGGCGCCGTGGAACACGCCGGAGAAGCCGAAGGGCAGCGCCGGCTGCCAGTTCACCGGCTTGACATGCCACACGCCGATGCCGATGAACAGCAACACCACGCCCACCTTGATCAGCACCACCACATTGTTGACGCGCTTGGATTCCTTGATGCCGAAGGCCAGCAAGGCGGTGATCACCATCGCCACGCAGAAGGCCGGCAGATTGAACAGCGTCTGCTTGCCCGGCAGCGAGCCGGCGGCGGCGGTCAGGTATTCAGGCAGGGTCACGCCGAAGCCGGACAGCAGGCTCTGGAAATAACCGGACCAGCCCACCGACACCGCCGACGAGGCCAGCAGGTATTCCAGCAGCAAGTCCCAGCCTATGATCCAGGCTATCATCTCGCCCAGCGTCGCATAGGCATAGGTGTAAGTGGAGCCGGAAACCGGCAGCATGGAAGCGAACTCGGCATAGCACAGCGCGGCGAAACCGCAGGCGAAGGCGCTGATCACGAAGGAAAGCACCAGTCCGGGGCCGGCCACCGTGGCGCCGGTGCCGGTCAGCACGAAGATGCCGGTGCCGATGATGGCGCCGATGCCGAGCATGGTAAGGTCGAAAGCGGAAAGCTCCTTGCGAAGCCCACGCGAGGTCTGAGCGGTAGCCAGCATTCCCTGGACGCTCTTTTTGCGCATCAAACTCATTTGTTTCACTGTCCCGTAACGGCCGTCCGGTACAACGACAAAGCGCCCGCTGTCCCGGCGGGCGCTTCATACTCGGATGGGGCCTGTATGATCTGTTGTGTCCTCTCCCCCGCTGTCCTGTCCGCCGCTGGCTTTAAATTAGACGCCATAACAAGGACTTGCCATTGTCGAGCGCGGTGCTTAAGCCACCGATCCACGCAGTTCATGCCGGAGAAGAATGCGATAGTACCGCAGGGCCGGCCGTCGGCAATACGGGAAACCCCATATAGCCCGCCATTATCAAACCCTGCATGTCATCATAGCGCAAAACAAATCATGGCAATGGCATCAAATCTATCAATTTGCGCGCGGCGTTCTCCAATTGCTGACGGCCGTTGTCGCCGTCGTCCAATTCCTGCTGGCCCTGCCACAGCACCGCGCCGTCGGCGCTATTGACCACCTCCAGCGCCAGCGTGCGCACGGTGCGCACCTGATAGTCCGGCGACCAGTACATGCCGCCGCCGTAGCGCCAATCGCGCCAGCCGCCGGCGTACCAGCCATCCGCCGGCCAATACACCTGGCGCTGCTGGCCTTGCTTGAAGCACAGCTTCCATTGCGGCCGCGCCTCGTCCACCACCGCCCCCTTCAACACCAAGCGGTCCAGCAGCCACTCGCGCATGTCCACGCCGGCGCCGGCCGATGGCAGGCAGCTCAGCCCCACCGTGCTCGCGCCGGCCCAGGCCGGGACGGCCGCCAAGCCGGCCAACAAGGCCGCGGCGCCCCAATTCTTCGGTTTCATGATGTCAATTCCAATAAGCCTCATCAGCATAGACTGACCGTAAATAATCGACGAAGTGCCGCACTCGCGCCGGCAGCAAGCGGCGCTGCGGCACCACCGCGCACACGGGATAGTCCGGCGTGGAGAATTCGTCCAACACCGTCACCAGCCGGCCGTCGGACAGATCGTCCTTCACCTCCCACAGCGAACGCCAGGCCAGGCCCAGGCCCTGCAGCGCCCAGTCATGCAGCACCGCGCCGTCGTTACACTCCAGCCGGCCGCCGACGCGCAGGTTCACCGCCTCGCCGTCGCGGCGGAACGCCCAGCCGCGGCTCTGGCTCTCGCCCAAGGACAGGCAGTTGTGCTCAGCCAGGTCCTCCAGCCGGCGCGGCAGGCCGTGGCGCGCCAGATAGGCCGGCGCCGCCACCACCACGCGGCGGTTTTCCGCCAGCCGGATCGCCACCAGCGAGGAATCGGCCAGGTCGGAGATGCGAATCGCGCAATCGATGCGGTCGCGCTGCAGGTCCACCAGCCGGTCCGACAGATCCAGCGTCACCTTGACGTCCGGATGGCGTAATTGAAAGCCGGCGATATGCGGCGCCACGTGCTTGCGGCCGAAACCGGCCGGCGCCGACACCCGCAAATGGCCGCGCGCGCGGCCGCTGCCGGAAGCCACCGCCGCCTCGGCGTCCGCCAGATCGGCGAGGATGCGCTGGCAATCCTCGTAAAACGCCGCGCCCTCCTGGGTCAGCGCCAGGCTGCGCGTGCTGCGGGTCAGAAGCTTGACCCCCAGCCTCTCCTCCAGAGCGTCGATGCGCCGGCCGACGATGGCCGGCACCACGCCCTCCTGGCGCGCGGCCGCCGACAAGCTGCCCTGCGTCACCACCGCGACAAAGGTCTCCAACTGTTTCAACATCCGAGCCGCCCCACGATTAGCTAACAAAAAGTAAAAGATGATATGTCTATATATGCATTTTTTTTTACGCTTTGCCTAGCTAGACTAGCCTGGTCCCGTTTCACCGTCCCAGGCCCGGACGCGGGAGCGCCTGTCCCGGCGCATCCGCGCCACCCTATATTCAAGGAGTCCCGCCATGGCAGCAACGCTTCCCCAGGGGATGGAAATCCTCGCCCCGCTCACCCCGGCCTATGCCGACATCCTCAGCCACGACGCGCTGGCCTTCGTCGCCAAGCTGCACCGCCACTTCGAACCGCGCCGCCGCGAGCTGATGGCCGCCCGCGCCGCGCGCCAGAACGAGCTGGACGCGGGCAAGCTGCCGGACTTCCTGCCGGATACCGCCGCCATCCGCGCCGGCGACTGGAAGATCTCGCCGCTGCCGGACGACCTGCTGGACCGCCGCGTGGAAATCACCGGCCCGGTGGACCGCAAGATGATGATCAACGCGCTCAATTCCGGCGCCAAGAGTTTCATGGCGGATTTCGAGGACTCCAACTGCCCGAGCTGGGACAACCAGATCAACGGTCAGATCAATGTCCGCGACGCCTACCGCAAAACCATCTCCTTCGCCAACCCGGACGGCAAGCAATACCGGCTCAACGCCGACACCGCCACCCTGCTGCTGCGCCCGCGCGGCTGGCATTTGATGGAAAAGCACGTCAAGGTGGACGGCGACATCGTCTCCGGCGCGCTGTTCGACTTCGCCCTGTCCTTCTTCCACAACATTGCCTATCTGCGCAGCGTGGGCAGCGCCACTTATTACTATCTGCCCAAGATGGAAAGCCATCTGGAAGCGCGCTTGTGGAACGAGGTGTTCGTGTTCGCCCAGAACGAGCTGTCCATCCCGCAAGGCACGATCAAGGCCACGGTGCTGATCGAAACCATACTCGCCGCCTTTGAAATGGACGAGATTCTGTACGAATTGCGCGAGCACAGCGCCGGCCTCAACGCCGGCCGCTGGGACTATATTTTCAGCTGCATCAAGAAATTCCGCCAGAACCGCGACTTCTGCCTGGCCAACCGCGCCCAGATCACCATGACGGTGCCCTTCATGCGCGCTTACGCGCTGCTGCTGCTGAAGACCTGCCACCACCGCGCGGCGCCGGCGATAGGCGGCATGGCGGCGCTGATTCCGATCAAGAACGATCCGACGGCCAATGAGAAAGCGCTGGCCGGCGTCCGCGCGGACAAGGAACGCGACGCCGCCGACGGCTACGACGGCGGCTGGGTGGCCCACCCCGGCCTGGTGCCCATCGCCGCCGAGGCCTTCGGCAAGGTGCTGGGCGACGCGCCCAACCAGATCGCCAAGCAGCGGCCGGACGTTCAGGTCGGCGCCGCCGAACTGCTGGACTTCCGCCCGGATGCGCCGATCACCGAGGCCGGACTGGCGATGAACATCAACGTCGGCATCCAGTACCTGGGCGCCTGGATTTCCGGCAACGGCTGCGTGCCCATCCACAATCTGATGGAAGACGCCGCCACCGCCGAAATCTCCCGTTCGCAGATCTGGCAATGGATACGCAGCCCCAAGGGCGTGCTGGACGACGGCCGCAAGGTAACAGCGGAACTGTTCCGCCAGCTGCACGCGGCGGAGGTGGCCAAGCTCAAGGCCGAATACGGCGCGCGCTGGACCCGCCAATACGACGACGCGGCCGCGATGTTCGACCTGCTGACCACCTCGGACGATTTCGTCGAGTTCCTGACGCTGCCCGGTTACGAATACCTGGCTTGATGCCAGGCAGGAATCCCGACGACATATTGTCGGGATTTGTCAGGCTGGCTGCGTAGCTTTGCGGATTGAAGCCCATGGACAACGGCCCTATGATGGGCCGCTTGTCATAATTCACACTGCAAAGCGCATCCGCCTCGGAGCCTGTTCAAGCTCTGGCTTGCGCCCACGCGCGCATCCGTCGCGCGGTGGCTTTTGAACAGACTCCTACATGCAAAGCATCCTCGACTTCCAGGCCACCGTGCTCAGCACCACCGGCTACGGCATCGTGTTGACCGCCGTCACCACGATGTTCTGGCTGCGCAAGCGCGGCGAGCACGCCTTTCTCTATTTCGGCATCGCCGGCGGCTGCATCAGCCTGGGCGGCATGTTCAGTCTCTTGCCCATCGGCTTGCCGCCGTGGCCGCAACTGGTGTTCAACAATCTGCTGTGGATGCTATTCCATCCCCTCGCGCTCTGCGGCATCCGTCAGCTCAACGGCAAAAATCCGCGCGTCTGGCAAAGCCTGCTGCTGGTGGCCGCCGGCATGGCCACCTATCTGCAGGCCGGCCCGGCCGATATGGGACAGCGCACCACCGCGGTCTGCTTGGTCTACCTGATCGCCTGGTTGCTGACCGCGCGCGAGCTGTGGCCCGGCCATTCGCGCATCGCCGGCGCCGGCCGCAAGATGGCGCTGACGGTCTGCCTGCTCTACGCCTTGCTGGCGCTGGCGCGCATCGTCCACGCCGGCTGGGCCGGCGCCGTCTATGACGCCGCCGCGATGCGCTTCTCCATGTTCAGCTCGCTGGGCATGCACTGGCTCAGCTTCAGCTTCATCCTGTGCGCGCTGTACATCTGCTACGAGCGCGCGCTGGAGCATACTCAGCACCAGGCCAGCCACGACGGCCTGACCAATCTGCTCAATCAGCGCGGCTTTCGCGAACTGGCCGAGGCCGCCTACCGGCGCTCCTGGCGCGAGCGCAAGCCGCTGGCGCTGCTGCTCTTGGACGTGGACCACTTCAAAAGCATCAACGACCGCTACGGCCATCAAAGCGGCGACCTGGTGCTGCGGCAATTGGCGGACTGCCTGCGCCACCAGGCGCGCGCCGACGATATCGTCGGCCGCTACGGCGGCGAGGAATTCGTGATGCTGCTGCCGCGCACCGGCCTGCACGCCGCTCACGAAGCCGCGCAGCGCATCATGCGCGCGATCGCCGAACTGAGCCCGCAGCCCTCGGCCGCTGCGGCGCCGCTGCGCATCAGCGCCAGCATAGGCATCGCCAGCACCAGCCAGCAGCCCTACGACAGCCTGTCCAGCTTGTTCCTGGCGGCGGACAGCCGGCTGTACCAGGCCAAACGCAATGGCCGCAACCGGATAGAACTGGCCGAAGGGTAGTATGCCGTCGGAAACTTTTCTCGGGCATGATGGGCCTACACACTGCAAATCGGACTTTTCCGATCAAGACAACAATTTCATGGGAATGAACACATGAACAAACCAACTCTCTTGCTTGCCAGCCTTGGAACCCTGTTCGCCGTCAGCGCCGCCCCGGCGCTGGCCGAGAGCACCCAGCTCAATCTGTCAGCCAGCGCGCAGCGCGAAGTGGCCAATGATCAAATCAGCGCCACCTTCTACCAGCAAATGAGCAACACCCAGCCGGCGGTGCTGGCCGATAGGCTTAACAAGGCCGCCGCCCAAGGCATCGCGCTAGGCCGCAATTACGCCAAGGTGCAGCTGTCCAGCGGCGGCTACAACACCTGGCCCAATTACGATAAGAACGGCAAGATCCAAAGCTGGCAAGGCCGGGTGGAAATCCAGCTGAAGAGCCGCGACTTCGCCCAGGCCGCGGAATTGATGGCCAAACTGCAACAGAATCTGCTGCTGCAGGGTCTGCAATTCAGCGTGTCCGATCAGGCGCGCAAGGAAGCCGAGCAAAGCATGCTGCCGGAAGCCATCGCCAACCTGGAATCCCAGGCCAAGGTCGCCGCCAAGGCAATCGGAAAAAATGTCAGTAATATCAAGGAATTGGACATTGGCAGCCAATCACCCATCTTCCGTCCGCCTATGATGATGAAGGCCGCCGGCATGGCCGCCAACGCGGAAGTGGCGCAGCCCGATCTGCAGCCTGGACAGTCCCAACTGCAACTGCAAGTCAGCGGCAAGGTGGAGTTGAAGTAAGCCTTCCAGCCGCCTCGGCATTGCGCTAAAGTAGTCGCTCGCCGGATCGCATCCGGCGAGCATTTCGCCTGCCATCATCCAGATCGATCCGAAACATGAAACTCATCGTCTCCTTGACCAGCCCCTACGCCCGTAAGGTGCGCATCGTTCTGGCCGAAAAGAAAATAGATTGCCCGCTGGAGGAGGACGTGCCGTGGAACGCGGATACCCGCGTCGGCGACTACAATCCTCTGGGCAAGGTGCCGGTTCTGGAACTGGATGACGGCTCGACGCTGTACGACTCGCGCGTCATCGCCGAGTATCTGGACAATATCTCGCCGGTGTCGCGCATCCTGCCGCAGGAAAACCGCCTGCTGATCGCCACCCGGCGCTGGGAGGCGTTGGCCGACGGCATCGTCGACGCCGCGGTGGCCATCGTGCTGGAAAAGCGCCGCCCGGACGACAAGCAGATGCCCGAGGTGATCGCGCGCCAGCGCGGCAAGATAGATCGCGGCCTGGCCGCGCTCGCCGCCGACCTGGCCGACCGCCAGTGGTGCAACGGCGTCGGCTACAGCCTGGCCGACATCGCCGTCGGCGCCTGCCTGGGCTATCTGGACTTCCGCTTCCCGGAAATAGACTGGCGCGACAGCCATCCCAATCTGGCCAGCCTGCTGGAACGGCTGATGACGCGGCCGTCCTTCGCCGACACCCTGCCGCCAACCGTCTGAACCGCATTGCCATCAAGAAAAACCGGGCTTAGGCCCGGTTTTTTCATGTCGCTTCGCCGCGCGCTGGATCGGCAATCCGCTCTCAGAGCCTGTTCAAAGTCTCGCGAGCAAGAGCGAGACAAGGCGAAAACGGCTGAGAAAGCGGAGTGTACATTCGGTACATGAGCATTTCGAAGCGGTTTTCAACGCCGTATCGCCGAAGCGCAGCAGACTTTGAACAGGTTCTCAGACCGGCCGCGGCGCCAGCATGATGATGGCCATCCCGCACAAGGCCACCGCCGCGCCGGCGATATCCCAGGCGCTGGGCCGCATGCCGTCCACCAGCCACAACCACAACAAGGCCACCGCCACATAGACGCCGCCGTAAGCGGCATAGACCCGGCCCGCCGCCGCCGGATGCAGGCTGAGCAGCCAGACAAACAGCATCAAGGCCAACGCCGCCGGCAACAACAGCCACCACGGCCCCTCCTTGCGCAGCCACAACCAGGGCAAATAACAGCCGACGATTTCCGCCACCGCGGTCAGACCGAACAACAACAATAATTTCACGACATTCAACATGAGGTCTCGCTGCGCGCCGGCTTCAAATCAGGCCGGCGGCGATATTGATCATCAAGGCCAGCACCGTGGCGTTGAAGAAAAAGGACAGTACGCAATGCAGCGTGCCCACCTTGCGCAGCGCGCTGGTGGTGTAGCTGACATCGGCGGTCTGGCCGGAGGTGCCGATGATGCAGGCGAAATAGAGGAAATCGCCGTAATCCGGCTCTTCCTTGCCGGGAAACTCCAGGCCCGGCGGCAGGCCGCGCGCATGGGCGGCGTAATAGCTGCGCGCATAATGCAGCGCGAACATCACGTGGATGAAGGCCCAGGAAGAAAAGATGGTCAGGATGGCCAGCAGAATGTGGCCGGCGCGACGCCAGCCGTGCAGGTCCTTCACCACCGCCAGCTCCATCACGATGGCGGCCAGGCTGGCCAGCGCCGCCAGAATCACCAGCGTCATCACCAGCGCCTGCCCCTCGTCTTCCAGCTTGGCCCAGTGCCGGATCTGCTGCCTGCCCTCGCTGAACATCATCCAGCCCACCAAGGCCAGATAAAGCAGCACGCCGACATTCCACGCCACGATGTAGCGAGTGATGTCCTGCAGCGGCATCAACCACGGCAATGCCTGCAGGGCCAGCAGGCCGACAACGGCGGCGCCCACCAGTCGCGGACGGGCCAGCAGCATGCGGGCAGGGGCGAAACGACGAGCAGCGCGTAACAGGGCGGACATGGCGGCTAAGCTCTCTTGAGAGTGGACCAGCGCCCAGTGTACCCATCCGGGCGGGGACGGCAAGCCCCCGGCGTCAGGGCGCGGCGATGGGAGCGAAGCGGCGGACGAACAGGCGGCGGAACACCTCGAACTCCCCTGGCCGCAAGGCCAGCCGGCATTGCTTGCCGTTCCGCGTCTCGGTCAGCGTCTCCTCGGTCAGCACTCGGCTGCCTTCGGCGGTCAGCAGCGCCATCAGCCGGCTCTTGTTGAACGGCGAGCGCGGGTCCTCGGCGATGCGGCGCTGGATCTCGCTCAGCGCGCCGCAATCGGCGATCTCGTCGTCCAGATCGAAGCCGTAGGCGATCTGCCAGCGCTCCTCGGCCGCCGGCCGCCGTTCCAGCTGCGCGAAGCCGGCGCCGGCCGGCCACGCCACCCGGTAGGCGCCGTTGGCGGACACCACGGTCTCGCCGCACAAGGGCACCATGCGCATAGGCTGTTTGAGGCCGAAACCGCAATCGAGCAGATAGCCCTGCTCCTGGTGCCACAGCAGGATGGCGACGTGAGTGCCGACCAGCGGCAGCCAGTCCTGCTTGTCCTCATCGAACACCGTGGCGCGGATCAGGCTGGCTTCCAGACCGTTGCGGCGCAGGAATAGATAGAGCAAGGGATTGAGCTCGTAGCACAGGCCGCCTTCGTCGCGCAGCGCTATTTTCTCCAGCAGCGCTCGCTCGCTGAGCGCCTCCGGCTCGCCGTCGAACAACTTCAAGTTTTCGAACGGCAGGCTTAGCGCCACTTCGCGCAATAGGGCGTCGATCTCGTCGAACTGCAAGGGGCGCCGCGCGTCCCAGCCGATACGGGCTCGAAACAAGGCATCGATGTCCGGCATAGTCCCTCCCGTCTAGCGTCAGACAGGCCAATCTAACAGCCGCCGGACGGGATCGACAGATCAATTATCCGGGCGAGACATTCAAAAAATTTGAATGTCCATGCCCGCCACGCTTATACGCCGCTCACCACCAATGCTCAAGTTGCACGCCAAAACTGGAACCGCTGAGCGCGCCGCCAAAGGCGCCATCCCCGGCCAGCGCCGAGCCGGGCGCGGCCGCTTGCTGGGCGGCGCGGTTCCAACGCGCATAGGTATAGTAGAAACGCAGTTCCGGCCGGCTCCAGAACGCCTTATCCAAGGCCAGCGTCGGCGCGATGGTGAATTTGCTCAAGGTGCGGACCTGGCCATCGGCGGCCTTGACCCGGTCCACGCCCACTTCGGTGACCAGTTTGAAGCGCTCGCCAAAGGCATAGACCGGGCGCGCGCCGGCCGACCACCAGGTCTGCCCGCCGTCCGGCCGCGCGTCGCGCTGCCAGGCCAGCATCAGCTGGCCGCCGAATTCCCGCGTCGCTTGCCAGTCCAGCGCTTCCACCAGCCGGCTGCGGCGTGTGCCGCTGTCGCTGACGAGGCCGCCGGTGCCGCCCAGGCCGGTTCCCGGCCCGACGCCGTATTGCAGCGCAAACAGATTGCGGCCGCCCAACACGCCCTTTTGCTCATGCAGCGCGCTCAGCGACCAGCCGCTGTGCGCGTCCGCCACCTGGCCGGCGCGCTGGATGTAGCTGAGGCCCAGGCTCAATTCGCCGCCGGGATTGACGGCGATGCCGCCCAGTTGCAGATCGTGCTTATTGGCCTGGTCCGCCTGCCCCCAGTTGTCGTTGCGCGAGAAGGCGTAGCTGAGCTTGAGATCGCCGCCCAGGCGGTAGTCCTCCAGGCCGAAGCCGGTGCCGCTGGGGTTCCAGAAATAGAAATCGGCGATATGCACGTCGTGGCGCTTGTAATAGCGGCGGCCGGCCCACAGCGTGGCCCCGTTCAATTGTGGGATATCGCTCCATTTGGCATAGGCCTGCGGCAAGCGGACATTGCCGTTGTCGCCCTGGAAGGTCGGCGCGCGGCCATAACTATTGTACAAGCTGGCCATGCCCACCACGCTGATCTTGCTGCCGTTGTCGGCCTGGAACAGCTGCTGGCCCAGCTCCAGCTCGGCGTACTGCTCGCACTCATTGCCAAGCCGGTACTTGGTTTCGGCGCCGGCCAGTTGGAAGCAGCTCTGCTTGCCGCCGCTGTCGGCGCCTCCGGCGCCGAGGCGGAGATAGCCGTGGAAATCCAGCGCCTGGGCGGCGGGGGCCGCCAGCAAGGGAACGGCCAAGCCCAGCAGGACCAGGCCGCGGTATGTAAATCGCGTCATTGCATCTCTCTCCATTTCCCTTGTGTTTTGGGCAAAGCACGGCCTACCGGCCGGGAATGCCGGCAGGCCGCAAGCGGGCCGGAGCCCACCGATCAGCACAGTTCTCAGAACAATTCGGCGCGGTAGAGCAAGGATTCGTAAGGCCGCAGGCGCGCCCGGGCCGGGTGCGCCGCCGCGTCGGCGTAATTGGCGCACAGCAGCTGCCAGCCATGATCCGCCGTCAGGTATTCGGCCGGCGGCGAGTAGTCGCGCTCCTCGGCGCTGAAATTGCAGATCACCAGCAGTTTTTCCTGCTCCGCCGCGCGCGCGTAGACCCACAGCGCCGGATCGTCCGGCGTCAGACAGTGGTAATCCCCATCGCGGAACACCGGATAGCGCTTGCGCAGCGCGATCAGGCGCCGATAGTGATGCAGCACCGAGTCCGGGTCGCGGCGCGCGGCGGCAACGTTGACCGTCGCCGCGTCCGGCGCCAGTCCTATCCACGGCACGCCACGCGAGAAGCCAGCGTGGCGGCTGTCGTCCCATTGCATGGGCGTGCGCGAGTTGTCGCGCGATTTCTGCCGGATCGCAGCCATCGTCTCGGCCTCGCCCAGGCCACCGGCGCGCAGCCGATGGTAGGCATTGCGCGTTTCCACGTCGCGGTAGGCGTCGATGTCGGCAAAGCCGGGGTTGGCCATGCCGATCTCCTCGCCCTGATAGATATAGGGCGTGCCCTGCAAGCCATGCAGCGCGGTGGCCAGCATCTTGGCGGACTCCACGCGGTAGCGGCCGTCGTCGCCAAAGCGCGACACCACCCGCGGCTGATCGTGATTGCACCAGAACAGCGCGTTCCAGCCGCCGCCGGCGTGCATGCCGCTCTGCCAATCCGAGAGGATGCGCTTGAGCGCGATGAAATCGAAACGCGCCGCGCGCCACTTCTCGCCGCCAGGGTAATCCACTTTCAGATGATGGAAGTTGAAGGTCATCGACAACTCGCGCCGCTCGGGGTGCGAATAGGCGACGCAGTGTTCCAGCGAGGTGGACGACATCTCGCCCACCGTCATCAAATCGCGGCCGGCGAAGACTTCGCGATGCATCTGCTGCAGATATTCGTGCACGCGCGGGCCGTCGGTGTAGAAATGGCGGCCGTCGCTATCGTCCTCGGAGAAAGCCGGGTCCTTGGAGATCAGATTGATCACGTCCAGCCGGAAGCCGGCCACGCCCTTGTCCGCCCAGAAATTCATCATTTCGAACACCGCCCGCCGCACCTCCGGATTGTCCCAATTCAGGTCCGCCTGAGTCTTATCGAACAGGTGCAGATAATACTGGCCGCTGGCCGGGTCCAGCTCCCAAGCCGAGCCGCCGAACTTGGAGCCCCAGTTATTGGGCTGGTCGCGCCAGATGTAGAAGTCGCGGTAGGGGTTGTTCCTGCCCTGCAGCGCCTGACGGAACCACGGATGCTCGGTGGAGGTGTGATTGACCACGATGTCCAGCATCACGCCGATGCCGCGCAGCCGCGCCTCGGCCAGCAATAGTTCGAAGTCGGCCATGCTGCCGTAGGCGGGATCGATGGAATAGTAGTCGCTGACGTCATAGCCGTTGTCGTGCTGCGGCGAGCGGTAGAACGGCGTCAGCCACAGATAGTCCACCCCCAGCCAGGCCAGGTAGTCCAGCTTGTCCGCCACGCCCAGCAGATCGCCGGTGGCCGTGCCGTGATGGCTGTGGAAACTCTTGGGATAGATCTGATACACCACTGCGGATTTCAAATTCTTGTTCATCACAGGGCTTTCTCGCTCAGCACCGCTTGCGGCTGGCGGCGCGCCAGCGCCCATGTCAGCGCGAACGGCGCTACCAGGGCCACCACGGTGCCGACCAGGAACATCGGTATCTGCTGCGGAATGATGGAAATGAAGGCCGGCAAGCCTCCCACCCCTATCGCCGACGCGCGCACATGGCTGAGGGTGATGGTGGCCGCCGCCAGCGCCGAGCCAGCCAGCGCCGCGTAGAACGGCAGCTTGTAACGCAGATTGACGCCGAACATCGCCGGCTCGGTGATGCCGAAGAAGGCGGAAACCGCCGAGGTCGACGCCATATTCTTCTCATTGGCGGTGCGCGCCTGCCAGAACATCGCCAGCGCCGCGCTGCCCTGGGCGATATTGGACAGCGCGATCATCGGCCAGATGAAGGTGCCGCCCTGATTGGCGATCAATTGCAGATCCACCGCGATGAACATATGGTGCATGCCGGTCAACACCAGCGGCGCGTACAGAGCGCCGAACAGCATCGCGCCCAGCAGCGGCGCCAGGTTGAACACATAGACCAGGCCATCGGTGATGGCGATGCCCAGGTGGCGCGCCACAGGGCCGATCACCGCCAGCGCCAGCGCGCCGCTGACCACGATGGTGACGATGGGCACCACCAGCAGCTGGATGGCGTTGGGCACCCGCGGCCGCAGCCACAGCTCCACCCGGCACATCACCCAGGTGGCGGCCAGGATCGGCAGGATCTGGCCCTGATAGCCCACCTTCTCGACGCGGAACCAGCCCAGCACGTCGAAATACGGCACGCTGGCGCCGCCCAGGCCAGCGGCGGCCTGGCCGTAGTTCCAGGCGTTGAGTAGGTCCGGATGCACCAGCAGCAGGCCCAGCACGATGCCCAGCACCTCGCTGCCGCCGAAGCGCTTGGCCGCCGACCAGCCCACCAGCGCCGGCAGGAACACGAAGGAGGTGTTGGCCATCATATTCAACAACCCCCACACCCCGCTCAGGCCCGGATAGGCGTCCAGCAGGCTCTTGCCTTCGATGAACATGCCCTTGGCGCCCAGCAGATTGTTCAAGCCCATCAGCAGGCCGGCCACGATGATGGCGGGCAGGATGGGCATGAACACATCGGAGAACACCTTGACCAGCTGTTGCAGCCGGCCCTGCTTCTGATCGCCGCTGGCCTTGACCTCGGCCACGGTGGCGCGCTGCAGCGCCGCCAGCTCGATCAAAGATTGATACACCCGGTCCACATCGCCGGAGCCGATCACGATCTGGAACACGCCACCATGGCTGAACTGTCCCTTGATCAAGTCCACCTGGCGCAAGGCCTCCAGGTCCACCCGGCTGTCGTCCTTCAAGGACAGCCGCAGCCGGGTAATGCAATGCGCGGCCTGCTGGAGGTTGTCGCGGCCGCCCACCGCGGCGAGTATCCGCGCGGCGATGCTGTGGTAATCGTGGCTCATCTGTTTAATCCCTGCGTCTCCCGGTCTGCGGCGGTGCCGCAGCGCCTGTTATCGAGTCCGGCGCCGATTTTGGCAAGCGCGCCGGCCATGACGGCACCCTAACTCGTACAGATAAGTTGCGTCAACACTCGTACAGACGAGTTTGCGGAAAATCAGAATATTCTCAGCGCCAACGCAACAAGGGCGATGGCGCGGCCAACGGCAAAAGGGAGGGAATGGCGAACGGCACAAAGCCGCGCCGCGGCCGGGACGCCGCGGCGGAATGGGACGCCGGCCGCTTATTTGCGGCGGGCCACGTCGGAGAAGAAGAATTTATCCAGCCGGTGGCGAGACTCGGTGTATTCGAACTGACGGCCATCGTAGAGATGAGTGTGGTTCTTGACCACGATCACATGGTCCATGCCGTTCAGGTCCAGGTAGCGGCGGTCATCCTCGCTGCATGGCTGCGCCTCTATCACCCGCTGCGCATAACTGATGTTCAGGCCCAGCCGGCGCTCGATGAAGTCGTAGATAGACCCGGCGGCGGCTTCGCGATCCAGGCCCGGCACCAGGCTGGCGATAAAGTAATTGATGTCCAGGATCACGTTTTCATTGTCGATATTGCGCACCCGCTTGATCTTGAGCAGCGGGGTTTTCTCGCGCACGTCCAGCAGCCGCGCCAGTTGCGCATCGGCCGGCACCGTCTCCATCTCCGCCACTCGAGAGCTAACTCGGCGGCCCAGATGCTGGTGAGCCTCCTTGAAGCTGACGATGCCGCTGAGCTGGAACTCGATATTGCCGGAGCGCAGCACGAACACGCCCTTGCCGTGGATCTTCTGCACATAGCCGCGTTCCTGCAGCATGTCCACCGCCTTGCGCACCGTGCCGCGGCTGGCCTCGTAGCTGTGCATCAGCTCGGTTTCGGAAGGAATGCGGTCGCCCTGCTGATAACGCTGGTTGTCGATGTCGGCGACGATGTCGGAAAAGATTTGGCTGTATTTGTTCACGGCGTGGATTCGGCAAGATCGGCGGAGCGCCCCAGCCCGGCAGTCTGCCTCAAGCGCGGGCGGCGCGCCAGCCCGCGCCCGGCCCATTCTTCCGCCAGGCGCAACACAGCATTACCCGCCGCGGGGATTCCGCCGGCCACCGGCGCGGCGCACACTGGCCGCCTTCCCTCACCAGACAGGAACATCCTCATGCACGCACCAGAACTCCGCCCGCCGCTGCCGCCCTTCGATCGCGACAGCGCCATGCTCAAGGTCCGCCTGGCCGAAGACGGCTGGAACAGCCGCGATCCGGCCCGCGTGGCCCAGGCCTATACCGAGGACAGCCAGTGGCGCAACCGCGCCGAATTCCCGCGCGGCCGCGCGCAGATCATCGAGTTCCTCAGCCGAAAATGGCGGCGCGAACACGAATACCGGCTGATCAAGGAATTATGGGCCCACGACGGCGCGCGCATCGCGGTGCGCTTCGCCTACGAATGGCGGGACGAGAGCGGCCAGTGGTTCCGCTCCTACGGCAACGAGAACTGGGAGTTCGCCGCCGACGGCCTGATGCAGCGCCGCTACGCCTGCATCAACGATCTGCCCATCCGCGAGGACGAGCGCCTGTTCCACTGGCCGCTGGGGCGCAGGCCGGACGGTCATCCCGGCCTGAGCGAGTTGGGCTTGTAAACAAGATCTAGGCGGCCCTCACTCGGCGAAACAGCCATCCTCCAACAACATGTCCTCGAAGAAAGCGCCGAAGGGCCGCGACGGATGGCGGATGTGGATTTCCAGCACCCACAGCATGCGCGCCGGCGTGAAGTCCACCTCCGCCAGCGGCCCGTCATGGATGGCCGCGTGCGGGAAGTCCGCCAGCCGGTGGCCGGACAGGTCCAGGTTCAGTTCCCAGCCACGGCCGGCGGCGCAGGCCTCGGCAAAGCGGTACAGCTCGCGCCCGCTACAGCCCTCGCTCGCCCATTTGCGCCTCACCTCGTGGAAAATGGCGCGGGCGTCGCCGGCGCAACGCGCCATTTCCGGATCGGAGCCGGTGACGAAACTGTCGCCGCCGTCGCCCTCCCACTGCTTCCATACCGGGCCGATGTCGATGAAGAAAATATCGTCCTCGCCCAGGCGCACGCCAGGATCGGACGCCGCGCCGAAAGTCTTCAAGGTGTTGCGGCCAAAGCGCACGTAGACATCGTGCCAGCCGCGCAACATGCCGCGCTCGGCCAGGATGTCCTTGGCCAGCTCCACCGCGTCCTCTTCCAGCATGCCCGGCCGCATCGCCGCGGCGATCAAGGCGATCGCCTGCCGGGTCATGTCGCGCACCGCCATCAATTGCTGCGGATCGAAGGCCGGGCCCACGCCCTCCAAGTCTGATTGTTCAATGCTTGCTGCCATTTCATGCTCCTTTGTTGAATGCGGACAGGCGGTCGCCTACCCGGAAATCTCCACCGTCAAACCGTGCAAGCACGGTTGCAAGGCGATCTGACAAGCCAGCCGGCAGCGGCCGTCGTCCGCCTCCGACAGCTCCAGCGCCGCCAGCAGCCGACGCTCCGCGCGCTCCATCGCCGGCAAGCGCGCCAGCCCGTCTTGCTCGACGCGAACCAGGCAAGTGCCGCACGAGGCCTGCCCGCCGCAGACGCCGCGCATCAGCCCGGCCGCGGCCAACGCCTGCATCAGGCTGCCGGCGGCGGCCACTTCCAGCAGCCGATCCCCGCCGTCCCCGCCGTCCCCGACGCGCACCCGCAGCGCCATCGATTCCGCAGCGACCGACGCCGGCGTCGCCGCCAGAAAGGCGTCGGCCAGGAAACGCTGTTCCGGCAGCCCGCGCTGCCGCGTCAGCAATTGCCTGGCCGCGGCGACCATCGCCGGCGCGCCGCAGGCGTATACCTCCGCCGCGCGCAAACAGGGAAAATCCTCGGCCGCCGCCTGCTGCACGAAACCACGCCGGCCGTTCCAGCCCGGCCCGGCCTCGGACAGCACTGGCTCGAAACGGAAATCCGGCCGCTCGCGCTCCCAGGCCCTCAACTCGTCGAACAGATACAGCTCATCCTCGGTGCGCCCTCCCCAATAGAGCGCGATCGGCGGCCGCCCAACCCTGTCCGGCCCCGACTGCAACATCGCCCGCAATGGCGCGATGCCGGTGCCGGTCGCCAACATCAGCGTTTGCGTCGTGCCGGCATCGTCGCGCCACACGCAATCGCCGTGCGGCCCCTCCAGCCATAGCGCGTCGCCCGGCCGCGCGTCGCAGCGCAGCCATTCGGAAAACTCGCCGCCGGGCTGCAGACGCACATGCAGCTCGATGCCGCCATCGGCGCTGGGCGCGGCCGCCATTGAATAACTGCGCCGCAGCCCGCCCGGCGTGGTCACCGCGACGAACTGTCCGCTCTGAAAGCGCAGCGGCGCCGCATCCACGCATTCCAGCCGCAAGCCGCGCACCTCGCGCCCCAGTCGCTCTATCGCCGCCAGCCGGTAGCGGCACGCGCCGCTGTTTGCCTGTTGTGTCATTTGCCGCTCCTTGAATATCTGTCCCGGCCACTTTAAGCCGACACTGGACCAGCAAAAACATCCAGTTTTGATAAGATTGATGGTCCAGAAATAAAAACGGCGACAAGGGGAACACGCATGCTGCGCAAATGGGATTTGCAATTGAGCCTGGATCGAAGCGGCGGCCTGCCGGCCCATCTGCAGATCGCTCAGCAGATCAGCGCCGACATCCAGCGCGGCCGCTTGCCGCCGGGCGCGTCGCTGCCGGGCAGCCGCGAACTGGCGGCGCAACTGGGGATCAACCGCAAGACCGCGGTGCTGGCCTATGAGGAACTGGCGGCGCAGGGCTGGCTGCTGACGCAGGGGCGGCGCGGCACCTTCGTCGCGCCGACCCTGCCGCTGCTGTCGCCGCGCCCGACACCGGCCGTAGCGCGCATCGCTCAGGCCACGACAAGGGCCGAAAGCCGCTTCATCGACTTTGGCGACGGGGTGCCGGATTCGCGGCTGATTCCCTTCGATGTGCTGGGTCGCGCCTACCGCCGCGCGCTGATCGCCGCCGCCCGCGCCGGACGGCTGGCGTACGGCGACCCGCGCGGCGAGCTGGGGCTGCGCCAGGCGCTGGCGGAAATGCTGGACATGGAGCGCGGCCTCAATGCCGACGCCGAGCGCATCTGCGTGGTGCGCGGCAGCCAGATGGGCATCTATCTGGCCGGCCGCGCGCTGCTGCGCCCCGGCGACGCGGTGGCGCTGGACGCGCTTAGCTACCCGCCGGCGCGCGAGGCCTTCCGCTCCCTGGGCGCGCGGCCGCTGGACGTGGAGCAGGACGCGGCCGGCATGCGGCCGGACGCGCTGGAGCGGCTGTGTCTGAGCCAGCCGGTCAAGGCCGTCTACCTGACGCCGCACCACCAATATCCGACCACCTTGATGATGCCGGCCGAACGCCGGCTGCAATTACTGGCGCTGTCGCGCCATTACGGTTTCACCATCATCGAAGACGACTACGACCACGAATTCCACTTCAGCCGCAGCCCGGTGCTGCCGATGGCCAGCCTGGACGCCGCCGAACGCATCATCTATGTCGGCTCGCTGTCCAAGGTGCTGGCGCCGGGCCTGCGCGTCGGTTATATGGTGGCCGAGCCCGCCATCATCGAACGCTGCGCCGCCGACATCATGCTGATAGACCGCCAGGGCAACGCCGTCACCGAGCTGGCGGTGGCGGAACTGATGCACAGCGGCGAACTGAAACGCCACATCCGCCGCGCGCTGCGAGTCTACGCCACGCGCCGGCAAACGCTGGCCGCCGCGTTGGACCGGGAGCTGGCCGGCCTCGCCAACTACACCCTGCCGGAAGGCGGGCTCGCGCTGTGGTTGCGACTGCCGCCGTGGACCGATATGCGGCGCCTGCTGGCCGATGCCGCCGAAGCCGGCGTCAAGGCGCTGCCCGGCGGCGCCTTCAGCGGCGACGGCGGCGACATTCCGGCGCTGCGCCTGGGCTTTGGCGCGCTGGAAGCGGAACAACTGGAGCAAGGCGTCGCGCGGCTGGCGCGGGCGCTGCGCCGGCAAATTCCAGCTGCGGGATTGCGAAGCTCATGACGAAGAACTAATCTGAGCCGATACCCCACCCGAAAGGCACGTCATGAGCCACGCCAACGGCCCCTATCGACTGACGCTGGAACGCTTGATCGACGCCCCGCCGGAACAGGTCTACCGCGCCTGGACCGACCCCGAATTACTATGCCAATGGTTCACTCCGCGGCCATGGACGGTGACAGCGGCCGAACTGGACGTCCGGCCCGGCGGCTCCAGCCTGGTGGTGATGCGCAGTCCCGACGGGCAGGAGTTTCCCAACCGCGGCGTCTATCTGGAAGTGCAGCCTGGACGCCGCCTGGTGTTCACCGACGCCTACACCGAAGCGTGGCTGCCATCGGCCAAGCCCTTCATGACCGTGACGCTGGAATTCCAACCCCGCGACGGCAAGACCCATTATCATGCCGAGGTCTTGCACTGGACCGAAGCCGATCTGCGCGAGCATGAGGCGATGGGCTTCGCCAGCGGCTGGGGCCAGGCCACCGACCAGTTGGAAGCCTTGCTCGGCAGGCTGCGCGCCGGCGCTTGAAGCCGTGCTCTTTTTTATCAAGCCCTTAGCGCGGCGACGTCCGCGCGCCGCCGCCAAACCTTGCCAAGCCGGGCAAAAAACGCTACATTCGGGCGCTCTAGCCGAAAACGCGCGGGTGTAGCTCAATGGTAGAGCAGAAGCTTCCCAAGCTTACGACGAGGGTTCGATTCCCTTCACCCGCTCCAGTCCGCTTCCGCAATCAAGTAACCTAGATCAATCCGCCGGCATGGCCCATCCGAGCACCCACCAATGAAATTGAATTCCGGCCGGCTGTGGCTACGTATCGCTGTTTACAGCCTCACCGCGCTACTGGCGGTGGCCGTCTTGGTGCAATCGCTGATCTATTGGCAATTCGACGAAGCCCAGGTGCGCACCACACTGTCGCACGCCTTGCAAGACACCGGTCGCGTGATCAGCATAGAAGGCCGCGTCACCCCCACTCTATTCCCATCCCCCGGCGTGCAGATCGAGAAGCTTTCCGTCTCCGAGCCGGGACAACAAACGCCGTTCGCCCGCGTCGAGGAACTCCGTGTCGGCCTGGGCTGGTGGCCGCTGCTGTTCGGCAACCGCGAAGTGCGCTCGGTGGCGCTGTACGGTCCCAGCGCCAATATCAGTCGCGACCAGGAAGGCCGGCTGTCCATCGCCGATCTGTTCCAGCGCCACAGCCAGAGCAGTTTCTCCATCAAGCTGGACACGCTGAAGATACGCGAGGGCACCCTGGTGCTGTCCGACCAGATGACCCGCACCGACAGCCGCGTCGCCAGCATCAGCCTGGATGCCGACAACCTGCTGGGGGGCGCCAGCCTCAGCGCCGGGGCCATTCTGGAACAGGGTTCGCGCCCGGTGCGCTTGGCGGTCAACACCCCGCTGTCCATCCAGGACGACCAGGTCAGCCTGGAAGAACTGGACGCGGTGGCGATGACCCAGCTGCCGGGCCTGGGCGAGAGCAAGCTCACCATCAGCGGACAGTACAAGCTCAACTTCGCCACGCTGCAAGCCACCGGCAGCAATGTGGCGCTCGCCTTCAGCAGCGAGCGCCCCAGCAGCGAAGTCCATCTGACCCTGCCGCAGATCAACGCCAGCTTCGACGAATTCACCATGCCCTCCGGCCAGTTGAGCGCCAAGCTCAGCTACGCGCGCAGCCAGTACCAACTGGAAGCCACGCTGGAAAACCTCAAGCTCAACGAAGCCGGCCTGTACGCCGACAAGCTGCACGGCGATTTCAACTGGCTTGCCGGCTCCACCAAGGTCAATGTCAAGCTCAACGCGCCGCTGTCGCTGGCCGGCATGAACCAATTGCGGATGCAGCCCTTGGCGCTGACCTCCTCCATCACCACCCCGCTGTTGCCGCGCGGCAAGCTGGTCTCCACCATGGACGGCGCGCTCGACGGCGATCTGGACGAACCGCGCTTCAATCTGCGCGTCGCCGGCAAGATGGACGGTTCCGACCTGGCGGTCACCGTCAGCCAGTACGGCCTGATCAAGCCGCGCCACGAGGCCACGGTATCGGTGGGCCGGCTGGACCTGAACCGCTACCTGCCGGAAAGCAAGGGCGATCCGGTGGCCATCTTCCAGAACACCGGCGATATCCCGTTGGACTGGCTGGACCTGTTCGACCTCACCGGCAAGGTGGCGATTGGCGAACTGGCTGTCGGGCGCTTCCGCGTCAAGCAGATCAGCAGCAATGTGCGCATCAACCCTCGCGAACTGGAACTGGACCAGATGTCGGCCGACATCTACGAGGGCCGCTTGCAGGGCGACGCCAGCCTCAGCCGCCGCGACGTGCCGCAGCTGAAGGTGAACCAGACGCTGCAGGGCATGAAAATCCGTCCCCTGCTGGTGGACCTGTTCAACTTCAGCCGCCTGGACGGCAAGGGCAACGGCAAGATAGACATCAACGCCGACGGCAAATCCTTCGCTCAGCTACGCAACACCCTGAGCGGCAATGTGCAGATGAGCCTGAACAACGGCGCGCTGACCGGCATCGACCTGGTGGCGGCGCTGAAGAACCTGCCGGCCGAGCTGAAGGAGTGGAACAGCGCCGCGCAGAACGACCAGAAAACCACCTTCGCCACACTGTCCAGCAGCTTCCGCCTGGACAAGGGCGTGGCGCGCAGCCAGGACCTGAAACTAGCCTCGCAACTGATGAATGTCGGCGGCGGCGGCAAGATAGACCTGAAGCAGAGCATCGTCGACTACACCATGGACGTGCAGGCCAACCCGCTGGCCTTCGCCCGCCTCAAGGGCGTCAACGTGCCGCTGAAGATCACCGGCCCGCTGAACGCGCCGGTCTACGCGCTGGACTTCAACGCCATGGTCAAGGGCAAGAAGACCGAGGTGGAAAAACAGCAGGCGCTGAAGCAGCAGTTGCAGAAGCAGATCACCACCATCCTGCCTTAACGCCCGACAACAGCATCAAGACGAACGGCCCCCGCGGCTCACGCCGCGAGGGCCGTTCGACGTTCGCCCGCCGGACCTTATTCCCCCTGTAGAATCCGGTACTCGGCCAACGCCAGCTGCTCCGGCGTGCCCAGCAACACCAGCGCGTCGCCCTGCTCCACCTCGAAGCTGTCGTCGAAATCGGTGCGCCGCACCCGCTGGCGGCGGATCGCCTTCAATTCCACGCCCAGATCCCGCAGATGCAGGCTGGCCAAAGGCTGGCCCACCGCCGCCGCGCCGGTGCAGACCTGAACGCTCTGCAGCCGCGGCACCAGCGCCTCGTCCATGCCCTCGCCCTCGTCGCTGGCGCCGCGGAAAAAGCCGCGGAACAGGCCGTAGCGCTCCTCGCGCACCGCGCGGATGCGGCGCACCACTCGGCTCGGCGGCACGCCGACCACCAGCAGCGCCTGCGAGGCCAGCATCAGGCTGCCCTCCATCACCTCGGCCACCACCTCGTCGGCTCCGGCGTGGCGCAGCTGATCCATATCGCTATCGTCCACGGTGCGCACGATCACCGGCAGCCCCGGCCGCGCATGCTCCACCGAACTCAAAATACGCAAGGCCGCGTGGGTATCGGCGAAAGTCACCACCACCGCCTTGGCGCGCATCAAGCCGGCCGCCACCAGCACCTCGTGCTTGCCGGCGTCGCCGAACACCACCGGATCTCCGGCCTCGCCGGCCTCGCGCACCCGCTCCGGGTCCATGTCCAGCGCGAAGAACGGAATCTCCTCCGCCTCCAGCAAGCGCGCCAGCGCCTGGCCGCTGCGGCCGTAGCCGCAGATCACCACGTGATCGTTCTTGGACATGCTCTCCACCAGCATGTGGTGCAGGTCCAGCGCCTGGAACATCCAGTCCTGCTTGATCAAGCGGCGGGTGATCTTGTCGCCGTACAGGATCAGGAAGGGCGCGATCAGCATCGAGATCAGAATCGCGGCGATCGCCGCCTGAGCGGTGCCAGCCGGCACCAGGTGCAGGTTAAGGGCCAGCGCCAGCAGCACGAAGCCGAATTCGCCACCCTGGGCCAGCGCCAGCGCGGCGCGCATGGACTCATTGGACTTGTGGCGGAAGCCGCGCGCCACGCCGAACACCACCGCCACCTTGATCGGCAGCAGCAGGGCCAGCATCAGCAGCACTTCGCCGAAACGCTCGAACAGCACCGTCAGTTCCAGCTTCATGCCGACGGTGACGAAGAAGAAGCCCAGCAGGATGTCGCGGAACGGCCGGATGTCCTCCTCCACCTGATAGCGGTATTCAGTTTCCGAAATCAGCATGCCGGCGACGAAGGCGCCCAAGGCCAGCGACAGACCGGACAACTCGGTCAGCCAGGCCACGCCCAGCGTCACCAGCAGCACATTGATCATGAACAGCTCGCCGGAGCGCTGGCGCGCCACCAGATGGAACCACGGCCGCAGCAGGCGCTGTCCGAAGAACAGCAGCAAGGCCAGCACCACCACCACCTTCAGCGCCGCCAGGCCCAGGTCCATCCACAAGGTATCGCTGCCGCCGGCGAAGGCCGGGAACAGGATCAGCAAGGGCACCACCGCGATGTCCTGGAACAGCAGCACGCCGATGGCCAGCTGGCCGTGGGCCTGGTTCAACTCCAGGCGTTCGTTCAAGAGCTTGCTGACGATGGCGGTGGACGACATCGCCAGCGCGCCGCCGACGGCGAAGCCTGTCAACGGACTGCCGCTGAGCCAGCCCACCGCCAGGCCCACCAGCAGCATGGTGGCCGCCACCTGGCCGAAGCCGACGCCGAATACCAGCTGCCGCATCGCGCGCAGCTTGGGCAGGGAGAACTCCAGGCCGATGGAGAACATCATGAAAACGATGCCGATTTCGCCGAGAAAGGCGGTTTCCTCGCCTTGCGGGATCAGATTCATCACGCCGGGGCCGGTCAGAAAGCCCACCACCAGATAACCGAGCATGGCCGGCACTTTCAGGCTGCGGCACAAGGTCACCGACAGCACCGCGGCCAGCAGAACCAAGACGATAGGGGCTAGTGACGAATGCATCGCGCGGCGGGGCTCCTGAAGCTAGAGAAAGGGAAAAGACTGCAATTTTTAACACATGCCAAGCAAAAGATGCACCAGCCTGCGTTCAGCGATTATAACCTTTGATATACTTTCGAATTATGGAAAAAGTACAAGCTCCGTCCCGGCTCCAACTGGCCCGGGAAGTCCTGCAGATAGAGTCCGAAGCCCTCACCACGCTGTCCCGCCGCCTGAACGGCGATTTTCTCGCCGCCGTGGACCTGATCCTGGCCAGCGCCGGACGCCTGGTGATCACCGGCATGGGCAAGTCCGGCCACGTGGCGCGCAAGATCGCCGCCACGCTGGCCAGCACCGGCACGCCGGCCTTCTTTGTGCACCCGGGCGAAGCCGCCCACGGCGACCTGGGCATGATCACCGCCCAGGACATCGTGCTGGCGCTGTCCAACTCCGGCGAGAGCGACGAAATCATCGCGCTGCTGCCGGCCTTGCGACGCAAGGGCGTGCGCCTGATCTGCATGACCGGCCGCGAAGGCTCCACCATGGCGCAGGAGGCCGACATCCATCTGGACGCTCATGTGGAGAAGGAAGCCTGTCCGCTGGGCCTGGCCCCAACCACCAGCACCACGGTGCAGATGGCGCTGGGCGACGCCTTGGCGGTGACGCTGATGGACGCGCGCGGCTTCGGCCAGGGCGATTTCGCGCTGTCCCACCCGGGCGGCAGCCTGGGGCGCAAGCTGCTGGTCCACGTATCCGACATCATGCACAGCGGCGATGAATTGCCGCGGGTGGCGCCGGGCACCCCGCTGAAGGACGCGTTGCTGGAGCTGTCGCGCAAGCGCCTGGGCATGCTGGCCATCTGCGCCGACGACGACACCCTGCTGGGCGTTTACACCGACGGCGACCTGCGCCGCACGCTGGAGCGCTCCGCCAATCTTTACGATCTGAGCATCGATCAGGTGATGAGCCGCTCGCCGCGCACCATAGGCCCGAAGAAACTGGCCACCGAGGCGGTATTCCTGATGGAACAGAACAAGATCACCAGCTTGCTGGTCGTAGATGAAGGCGACAAGCTGATAGGCGCGCTGCATCTGCACGATCTATTCAAGGCCGGCGTGATCTGAGTCGCCGACATTAGCAAGGACAAGCATGCAAAGCATTTTCGAGCAGGCCCGCAAGGTCAAGCTGCTGATCATGGACGTGGACGGCGTGATGACCGACGGCCGCATCTACTACAACGCCCACGGCGAGGAAAGCAAATCCTTCAATGTGCAGGACGGCCTGGGCCTGCGCCTGCTGCAATCCACCGGCGTCCAGTTGGCCATCATCTCCGGCCGCGCCGACCGCTGCGTGGAACACCGCGCCCGCGCGCTGCAGATCGACCATTACTATGGCGGCGTGCATGACAAGAAAGTCGCGTTGAACGAGTTGCTGGAGCGGCTGGAACTACAGCCCGAGGAATGCGCGTTCATCGGCGACGACCTGATCGACCTGCCCATCATCACCCGCGTCGGCCTGGCCGTCGCGGTGCCGGAAGCGCCGGCCCTGGTGCGCCAGCGCGCCCACTATGTCACCGGCAGTTCCGGCGGCAAGGGCGCGGTGCGCGAGCTGGCGGAACTGATCATGCAAGCCCAAGGCACCTTCGACGCCATCCTGGCAAGGTATCTGGCATGATCCGGCTGCTGCGCTCCCACCGGCTGTTCCCGCTGTTGCTGGTCGGCCTGACCGGCCTGTTGACCGTGTGGCTGGACCAGGTGTCGCGCTGGGACAGCAATCGCCGCGAACTGGACCCGGACAAGCCCGAATACGTGGCCGAGCACCTGACCGCCTCGCGCTTCGACCCGCAAGGCAAGCTCAACGAACGGCTGATCGCCACCCGCATGTGGCAATACCCGGGCAAGGACGACGCCTTCTTCGAAAATCCCGAGCTCTACCAATACCAGCAGGGCGTGTTGCAATACCAGCTGACCGGCGATGTCGGCCGCTACAACAACAAGACCCAGCAGGCCTATTTCGACAAGAAGGCGGTGATGATACAGCCGCCGATGGCGGACAAGCCGGAAACCAAGGTCGTCACCAGCGCCATGCATGTCGACACCGCCAAAAAGATAGCCCGCTCCGCCGCGCCCACCGTGTTCTATCATGGCAAGTCGCACGGCAATTCCGTGGGTTTCGTTTACCAGCAACAGACAGGCTTGTTGAACCTGCTGTCTCACACCAAGATCGTTTATGAAAAATAAGTTCCGTCTCCTGCTGGCCAGCCTGGCGCTGGCCGCCTCCTTCGCCCACGCGGAGCAGGCCGACCGCACCAAGCCGCTGGAAATCACCAGCGACAACGGCTGCACCATGGACCAGATCAAGGGCGTGTCCACCTGCGAGGGCAATGTGGTGGTGATCCAGGGCACGCTGCGCCTGAACGCCGACAAAGTCGTCGCCACCCAGGACAAGCAAGGCAACCAGACCCTGGTGGCCACCGGCCGCATCGTCACCTTCCGCCAGAAGATGGACGGCAAGAACGAATGGGTGGAAGGCCAGTCCAGCCGCCTCGACTACACCAGCGCCGCCAATCTCGCGGTGCTGACCGGCAATGCCCGCGTCAAGCGCGAGGGCGACCTGGTGGTGGGCAATGTGATCACCTACAACACCCAGAACGAGACCTACCAGGTCACCGGCGGCACCGCCACCGGTCCCAACAAGGGCCGCGTCACCGTGATCCTGCAGCCCAAGAACGCCGCCTCGCAGCCGGCCGCGGCCAAACCCGCCAGCGGAGCCGCCAAATGACGCCAAGCGTGCTCAAGGTAGAGCGCCTGCGCAAGCGCTTCAAGAAACGCACCGTGGTCAAGGACGTGGCGCTGGAAATCGCCAGCGGCGAAGTGGTGGGCCTGCTCGGCCCCAACGGCGCCGGCAAGACCACCAGCTTCTACATGATCGTCGGCCTGATCGGCGCCGACGACGGCGAGATTCGCCTCGACGACCAGGTGATCACCCACTATCCCATCCACCACCGCGCGCGGCTGGGCCTGGGCTATCTGCCGCAGGAAGCGTCCATCTTCCGCCGCATGACGGTGGAGGAAAACATCGCAGCCATCCTGGAAGTGTCCGGCCTCAAGGGCAAGGAGTTGGAAAAAGAGCTGGACCTGCTGCTGGACGACCTCAACATCGGCCACCTGCGCGACAGCAGCGCGCTGTCGCTGTCCGGCGGCGAGCGCCGCCGCGTGGAGATCGCCCGCGTGCTGGCCACCCGGCCGCGCTTCATCCTGCTGGACGAACCCTTCGCCGGCGTCGACCCGATCGCGGTGATCGACATCCAGAAAATCATCTCCTTCCTGAAGGAGCGCGGCATCGGCGTGCTGATCACCGACCACAATGTGCGCGAAACCCTGCGCATCTGCGACCGCGCCTACATCATCAGCGAAGGCTCGGTGCTCGCCTCCGGCGAGCCGGAAGAACTGGTCAACAACGAGAAGGTGCGCGAAGTCTATCTTGGCGAACACTTCCACCTGTAAGCGATGAAACAGACCCTTCAGCTCAAGGTATCGCAGCAGCTGACCCTGACGCCGCAGCTGCAGCAGTCGATCAAGCTGCTGCAGATGTCCACGCTCGACCTGCAGACCGAGGTCGAACGCTTCCTGCTGGACAATCCCTTGCTTGAGCGCGGCGACGAGGCGCCGCAGGGCGAGACGCCGGACAGCGCCGCCAGTCAGGAGCAGGACGGCCCGGCGGAAAGCCGCGAAGAAAGCGGCGGCGACGAGGCCGAGCGCGGCGGCGAGGCCGGTGAACTGAGCGACTGGGGCAGCGGCGCACGCCGCGGCGACGGCGACGATGAGCTGGACCCTATGCTCAACGTCCCCTGCCCGGTCAGCCTGCGCGAACACCTGCTGGCGCAGCTGGGCGAGGTGGCGCTGCCGACGCGCGATCACGCCATCGTCCGGCTGCTGATCGAAGAACTGGACGACGACGGCTATCTGAGCCAGGAACTGGAAGACATCGCCAGCCATCTGCCGCTGGAGCTGGAAGTCGAAACCGACGAGCTGATGATAGGCCTGCGCCTGCTGCAGCAGTTCGATCCGCCCGGCGTCGGCGCGCGCTCGCTGCCGGAAGCGCTGGCGCTGCAGCTGCAGCGGCTGGACCCGGACGAGCCGCAGCGCGGCCTGGCGCTGGCCATCGTCCGTGATCACCTGGCCTTGCTCGGCAATCGCGACTACACCCGGCTAAAGAAACTGCTGAGCGTGGACGACGCCGCGCTGCGCGCCGCCCAGGCGCTGATCGCCCGCCTCAACCCCCGCCCCACCGCCGGTTTCGGCGCCAGCGACACCCAGTACGTGATTCCGGATGTCTCGGTCAAAAAACGCAAGGGACGCTGGGTGGCGACGCTCAACGGCGGCGCCGTGCCGCGTTTGCGCGTCAACCAGATGTACGCGCGCTTGCTGGCGGAAAACCGCGGCGGCAACGGCGAAATGTCCTCGCGGCTGCAGGAAGCAAAATGGCTGGTGAAGAACATCCAGCAGCGATTTGACACTATCCTGAAAGTGGCGGAAGCTATCGTTGACAGGCAGCAATCGTTCTTTGAACACGGTGAAGTGGCCATGCGCCCGCTGATTCTGCGCGATATCGCGGACGAGCTGGGCCTGCATGAATCCACGGTTTCCCGAGTCACCACCCAAAAGTACCTGCTGTGCCCGCGCGGGCTGTTCGAGCTCAAGTATTTCTTCGGCAGCTCGCTGGAAACCGACAGCGGCGGCGAGTGCTCGGCCACCGCGATCAAGGCCCATATCCGCAGCCTGATCGACGCCGAAGCGCCAAGCAAACCGTTGTCCGACAGCGCCCTGGTCGAAGCGCTGGCCAAGCAGGGAATACAAGTTGCCAGACGCACGATAGCCAAGTATCGTGAAGCCATGCAGATACCGCCGGTCAACCAGCGCAAGACGCTGTGATCCCGGCGGCAGAATACAGCGATCCGGCCGACCCGACCGGACTGTCAACACCAGAAGGAGCTAGGGTATGAACCTCAAAGTAACTGGACTGCATCTGGAAGTAACTCCCGCCCTGCGCGAATACGTCGAAACCAAAATGGAGCGCGTTACTCGTCATGTCGACCATGTGATCGACATTTCCGTTACTCTGTCTGTTGATAAACTGGTGCAAAAAGCTGAAGTCAACGTGCATCTGTCCGGCAAGGACATCCACGTGGAAGCCACCGAGTCCGATATGTACGCCGCCATCGATCTGCTGATCGACAAGCTGGACCGTCAAGTGCTGAAACACAAGGAAAAGCAGTCTGAACACCGTGCTCCGGCCCCCGAAGCCAGCCTGTAATTCCTTGATCTGGAAGGCGGGAGCCTGCGGGTTCCCGCTTTTCTTTGCACTTGCCCGTTTTCAGTACTATCAAGGCAACGTAGAATTGCCGGGTTTTTCTCAGCCGCATGCATAATCCAATATGAACCTCATCGGCAAAATCCTGACTCCCGAACACGTGCTGCTCGACCTCGATGTCGCCAGCAAGAAACGCGTGTTCGAGCAAGTTGGCCTCTTGGTTGAAAATACCCGGGGCATCGCGCGCAGCGAAATCTTCGATTGTCTGTTCGCCCGCGAAAAACTCGGCTCCACTGGCCTGGGCCAGGGCGTGGCGATTCCGCACGGCCGCGCGCGCGGCCTGAAGGAGGCGATGGGCGTGTTCATTCGCCTGAAAACCCCTATCCCCTTCGACGCGCCCGACGGCAAGCCGGTGCAGTGCCTGTTTGTGCTGCTGGTGCCGGAACAGGCGACCGATCTGCATCTGCAAGTGCTGTCCGAACTGGCCCAGCTATTCTCCAGCCGCCAGATGCGCGAGCAGATGCTGGGCACCGCCGCGCGCGACGAGCTCTACCAGCTGCTCAATAATTGGGTGCCCAATGCCTAGCATCAGCGTCCGCCGGCTGTACCAGGAAAACCAGCAGAAGCTCAACCTGACCTGGGTCGCGGGCACCGGCGGCGCCGACAATATGATAGGCAACGACGAGCAGCGCCCGACGCAGGCGCTGGTCGGCCACCTCAATTTCATCCACCCCAACCGGGTCCAGGTGCTGGGCCTCGCCGAGGTGGACTATCTGAACCGGCTGGAGCAATCCGCCGCCAAGACCGCGCTGGACCAGCTGTTCCACAAGAGCATGTCGGTGGTGATGGTGGCCAACGACCAGCCGGTGCCCAAGCTGCTGCGCGACTACTGCCACACCCACAACGTCCCGCTGATGACCACCAAGCTGGAAAGCCCCTACCTGATGGATGTGCTGCGCATCTATCTGGCGCGGGCGCTGGCGGTGTCCACCGTGCTGCACGGCGTGTTTCTCGACGTGTTCGAGATCGGCGTGCTGATCATGGGCGATTCGGCGATGGGCAAGAGCGAGCTGGCGCTGGAACTGATTTCCCGCGGCCACGGCATGGTGGCCGACGACGCGGTGGAGCTGTACCGCATCGGCCCGGACACGCTGGAAGGCCGTTGCCCTCCCTTGCTGCGCGACTTCCTGGAAGTGCGCGGCCTGGGCATCCTCAATATCCGCACCATCTTCGGCGAGACCGCGGTGCGGCCGAAGAAGGTGCTGCGGCTGATCATCCACCTGGTCAAGGCCAACGACCAGGCGATGCAGGCGCTGGACCGACTGAATATCCAGTCGGAAACCCAGGACATCATCGGCGTCACCATCCGCAAGGTGGTGCTGCCGGTGGCCGCCGGCCGCAACCTGGCGGTGCTGGTGGAGGCCGCGGTGCGCAACTACATCCTGCAGCTGCGCGGCATCGACAGCACCCGCGAATTCATCGAACGCCACACCAACTTCCTCAGAGACCAGGAAAATGCGCCTGATATTGATTAGCGGCCTGTCCGGCTCCGGCAAGTCGGTGGCGCTGCGCGCGCTGGAAGACGCCGGCTTCTACTGCGTGGACAATCTGCCGGCCACCATGCTACACGAGGCGATGTCGCTGTACGCCGACTACGGCTATGAGCAGATCGCCATCAGCGTGGACACCCGCTCCGGCCCGTCGCTGGGCGCGCTGCCGGCGGAAATGGAAAAGCTGAAGGCGCAGGGCGTGGACGTGCGACTGCTGTTCCTGGAAGCCACCGCCGCCACCCTGGTCAAGCGCTTCTCCGAAACCCGCCGCCGCCACCCGCTGTCCGGCGCCGACGTCACGGTGGAGGAAAGCATAGGCCTGGAACAGGAGATGCTGGCCGAGATCATGGAGCTGGGCACCCGCATCGACACCAGCGAGCTGTCCGCCAACGCCTTGCGCAGCTGGGTGCGCGAACTGGTCGACGCCGACAGCAGCCGACTGACGCTGATCTTCGAATCCTTCGGCTTCAAGCACGGCCTGCCGCAGGACGCCGATTTCGTGTTCGACGTGCGCTGCCTGCCCAATCCCTATTACGACCCTCAGCTGCGCCCGTTCACCGGTCGCGATCAGCCCATCATCGATTTCTTCCAGCACACCCCGGCCGTGCAGCAGATGGTGACGGACATCCAGCAGATGGTGGCCAAATGGCTGCCCTGTTTCAGCATGGAAAACCGCAGCTATCTGACCATAGCTGTAGGCTGCACCGGCGGCCAGCACCGCTCGGTCTACATCATCGAACAATTGTCGCGGCTATTCGCCGCCGAGCAGGTATTGGTGCGCCATCGCCAGCTCTACCGCCAGAACTGAGCGCTCACAGGAGACCCGCATGCGTGCGATCAAGACCGTCACCGTCGCGCTGACCGGCGCCTCCGGCCTGCCCTATGGGCTGCGGCTGATCGACTGCCTGATCGCCGCCGGCATCCGCGTCTGGGTGCTGTATTCGCAAGCCGCGCAAGTCGTGGCCAAGCAGGAAATGGATCTGACCCTGCCGTCGCGCCCGGCCGAGGCCCAGCAATGGCTGATGCGGCGCAGCGGCGCGCGCGAGGGCCAGCTGGCGGTATTCGGCCGCGAAGAATGGTTCGCGCCGGTCGCCTCCGGCTCCAACCCCGCCGACGCCATGGTGGTCTGCCCCTGCTCGATGGGCACGCTGGCCGCCATCGCCCACGGCAGCAGCGACAATCTGATCGAACGCGCCGCCGACGTCAGCATCAAGGAACAGCGCAAGCTGGTGCTGGTGCCGCGCGAGGCGCCGTTCTCCGCCATTCACCTGGAAAACATGCTCAAGCTAGCGCGTCTCGGCGTTGTCATCCTGCCACCATCTCCAGGCTTCTATACTCATCCCAAGACCGTGGACGACATGATCGACTTCGTCGTGGCCCGCGTCCTGGACCAGTTGCACATCGACAATCAATTGACGCCGCGCTGGGGCGAAGCAAGCCCGAATATCCCAACGGCGCCCTAGCCAGCCACCGCGCGCCGCTTGCGGCCCGGTCTTTAAGAGTCCGTTCACGATCTTGCGAGCAAGAGCGAGACAAGGCGAAAGCCGCTGAGAAAGCTGAATGTACACGTGGTACATGAGCATTTCGAAGTGGCACTCACCGTGCCACGTCTCACGAAGCGCAACAGGCTTTGAACAGGTTCTAAGGAGGAGCATCGAGATGCCAACACAAGACCAAAGCATTCTCAGCCTGGACGCCCTGCGCCAACTCGAGCGCCAGGCCAACGACGCCGGCTACAACCTGATGCAGCGCGCGGCGATGGCCACCGCCGACTGGGTCAGCCACCACCTGCCCAGCGCGTCGCGGCTGCTGATCTGCGCCGGTCCCGGCAATAACGGCGGCGACGCGCTGTACGCGGCGCTGGAACTGATGCGCCGCCGCTTCCGCGTCGACGTGCTGGTGCCGACTCAGCCCACCAGCCCGGCCACCTCGGAAGCCTTGCACGAGCTGGAGCAGGCGCAAGGCCATGTGATGTTCGATCTGCCGCGCGACTACCGCGCGCCGCAACTGGTGGTGGACGGTCTGTTCGGCGTCGGCCTGAGCCGGGATTTCGATCTGGAATGGACCACGCTGATCGATCGCATCAACCAATTGGGCAGCCCCATCCTGGCGCTGGACTGCCCCAGCGGCCTGGACGCCTACTCCGGCGTGCCGGCCAACACCTCGATCCAGGCCAGCCACACCCTGACCTTTCTGTGCCAGAAGCCCGGCCTGTTCAGCGCCGCCGGCGCCGACCTGGCCGGCAATGTGGAACTGGAGCTGCTGGACTGCCCGCCGCGGCTGATCCCGCCGGCGGACGGCTGCATCAACCAGCCGAACGCCCGCGCGCTGCTGCGGCCGCGCAACAGCCACAAAGGCTTGTTCGGCACCGTCTGCGTGATCGGCGGCGCACCGGGCATGCTGGGCGCGGCGCTGCTGAGCGGACGCAGCGCGCTGGCCTGCGGCGCCGGAAAAGTCCAAGTCTGCCCGCTGGATGGACGGCTGGCCGTGGATCCGGTGGCGCCGGAACTGATGATCTCCGCGCTGGATGACCCCGCCGCCCTGCCCGACGCCGACGTGCTCGCCGTCGGCCCCGGCCTGGGTCTGCAAGAACCGGCCGGCCGCCTGCTGAGCGAAGCGATACAGCGGCCGCAGGCGCTGGTGCTGGACGCCGACGCGCTCAATCTGCTGGCCAACGACCATGCCGCCGCCGCGCTGATCGCCAAGCGCCAGGCCGGCACCGTGCTGACTCCGCACCCGGCGGAGGCCGCGCGCCTGCTGGGACAAAGCACCGAGGCGGTGCAGAAGGACAGGCTACTGGCCGCGCGCCGGCTGGCCAACCACTTCAACTGCGTGGTGGTGCTCAAGGGCGCCGGCAGCCTGATCGTCGGCCCGGACGGTTTCTATCATCTGAACACCAGCGGCGGCCCGGCGCTGGCGGTGGCCGGCCAGGGCGACGTCCTGACCGGCATCATCGCCGCCTTGCTGGCCCAGCACATGGAGCCGTTCGAAGCCGCCAGCCTGGCGGTGCACATCCACGGCCTGGCCGGCGACGATTTCGAAATGGAAACCGGTGGCCCCATCGGCCTGTCCGCCTCCGACACCGCCTGGCGCGCCAGCCTGATGCTGAACCGGCTATTGCAGGAAGGCGCGCAGGAACAGGCCATCTAGCAATCCACTCACCGTCCGCGGCGCTGCGCCCTCTCCTCCCACCTAGACCAGCGCCGCGCCGATTCCCCCCTTCCACCCCAGACCCCAGCCGCGCGCGGGCGCACCCTGTTTGCATTAGAATGGGCCATCGCGCCGGCCCGGCCGTGAGATCACGCCGCGCGGGCCGCTCTGTTCAAAGCCTGTTTACGCGCTATCGGCATCCGCGTCGCCGCAAGAGCCGTAAGCGGGCTGCAACGCCAAGGGAAACATGTTGAAGTCGCAATCGAAAGCCTATGCCTACGGTCTCGCCGCCGTGCTTGCCTGGTCCACGGTGGCCAGCGCGTTCAAGATCAGCCTCGCCCACCTCAGCCCGGCCCAACTGGTGCTCTACGCCAGCGCAGCCTCCCTCTTCTGCCTGCTGGGCCTGCTCGCCGTTCAAGGCCGGCTGCCGGAATTGCTGCCGGCCTTGCGACGACACTGGCGCGGCTCGCTGATCTTCGGCGCGGTCAACCCGGCGCTGTACTATCTGATACTGTTTCAGGCCTATGCGCTGCTGCCCGCGCAGGAAGCCCAAGCCATCAATTACACCTGGGCGCTGACCATGAGCCTGCTGGCGGTGCCGCTGCTCAAGCAGAAGCTGCAGCGCCGCGACATCGCCGCCGCGCTGGTCTGCTATCTGGGCGTGCTGGTGATAGGCACCCGCGGCCAATTGCTGCAACTGCATTTTTCCGATAGTCAGGGCGTGGCGCTGGCGCTGGCCTCCACCCTGCTGTGGGCCGGCTACTGGATTTTCAACGCGCGCGACGCGCGCGATCCCGTCATCGGACTGACGCTGAACTTCGCCTTCTCCTTGCCGCTGAGCCTGGCCTGGTGCGCCTATAGCGGGCAGCTGGGCGCGGTGGCCTGGCAGGGGCTGGCCGGCGCCGCCTATGTCGGCGCCTTCGAGATGGGCTTCACCTTCGTCCTGTGGCTGACGGCGATGAAGCTGACCCCCAGCACCGCCCGCATCGCCAACCTGATTTTCCTGTCGCCGCTGCTGTCCTTGGCCTTGATCCACTTCATCATCGGCGAAGCCATCCTGCCGTCCACCCTGATCGGCCTGGGCCTGATCCTGAGCGGTTTGGCGCTGCAAAAGCTGGCGCCGCGCGCCCGATCCGCCGCGCCCTTGAGCGCGGACGGCGGTGCTTAGAACCTGCTCAACACCGCGCGAGCAAGATTGCGAACACGCGCTTAGCCGCCGCAACCGGATTTGGTATTCGCGCCAGAACTGCCTAGGATTCAGTGTGGGCACTTGGAACCGTCAGCATAATGAAAAGCATAAAAACCAAATTGATGTTCTGGCTGATGGCCTGGATCACCGCCATTCTGGGGACTACGGGCCTGTTTTCCTATTGGCACAACCAGGAGCGCAATGAGGCCGACTACCAATCCCAGCGCGCAGCGGTCAAGGCCAGACTGGCGATGTCGCTGCCGCACAGCGTCTGGCAACTGGACGACGAAAACGTCAGGCTGACGCTGGACAGCGAGCTGAGCTGGCCGTCCATCATCGCCATCAGCGTCAAGGGGGAATCCGGACTCAGCCTGGGCCGCAGCCACGATGCCGACGGCAGCCTGCGCGACATGCCGCCGTCCGAGGAGCCGCGCTCCGACGATATGCTGAACATCCCCATCATCTATCAGGGCAAGGAGCACCTGGGCAACGCCACCGTCTACCTGTCGCGCCAGGCGCTGGCCAAGCATCAGCGCGACCAGTTGATCGAACTGTCGGCCCAGATCCTGCTGCTGGACGTGTTGATATTCATGATCATGTCCTTCAATCTGCAGCGCTTCCTGTTCCTGCCGCTGGCGCGGCTGCAACAGGCCTTGAACACCGCCATCCGCGCGCCGGACGCCAGCGGCGCGCAGGTCACCCATGTCGCCGACGACGAGATCGGCGGCATCGTCAACGGCTTCAACCGCATCGTGGCGCGCACCGCAGGCGACCTGGCCAAGCGCACCGAGGCCGAGGCCGTCGCCCGCGCCGAGCGCGACCGTGCCGAAGAAGCTTACCGCCAGTTGATGGAAGCGCAGCAGACGCTGGTGGAAACCGAGAAGATGGCCTCGCTGGGCAGCCTGGTGGCCGGCGTCGCCCACGAGATCAACACCCCGGTCGGCATCACGCTGACCACCGCCTCCCACCTGGGCACCGCCACCAGCCACATCATAGAAAAAGTCGACGGCGGCACCGTCAAGAAAAGCGACTTCCAGGCCTATCTGGACACCGCCAAGGAATGCAGCGACCTGATCCTGTCCAACGCCGAGCGCGCGGCCAACCTGATCCACAGCTTCAAGCAGGTGGCGGTGGACCAGACCAGCGAGGCGCGGCGCAGCTTCCAGCTGCAGGACTACCTGAACGAGGTGATCACCAGCCTGAAGCCGCGCTTCAAGCACGCCAACACCACCATCAGCGTGCAATGCGAGGAAGACATCCTGCTGGACAGCTATCCGGGCTCCTTCGCCCAAGTGATCACCAATCTGATGGTCAATTCCCTGGTGCACGGTTTTGAAAACCGCAGCAGCGGCAAGATCAGCATCGAAGCCCGGCGCAACAATCCGCATTACATCACGCTGACGCTCAGCGACGACGGCAAGGGCATCCCGCCGGAAAACCTGAGCCGGGTATTCGACCCCTTCTTCACCACCCGCCGCGGCAGCGGCGGCAGCGGTCTGGGGCTCAACATCGTCTACAACATCGTGCGGCAACGCCTGGGCGGGTCGATCGAGGTGCACAGCGAGGTCAACAAAGGCACCACCTTCACCATCACCATGCCCTGCTCCGCGCCGGTCAATCAGAGCAAGGAGAACATCATATGAGCGACATCACCAACCAGGAAGAGGATTGGCTGCTCGACGATGACGCTCCGTCCGAGCCCGCGGCCGCGGTGAACGATGGCCGCCATCCGTGGAAAATCCTGATCGTGGACGATGAGAAGGACGTGCATACCGCCACCCGCATCGCGCTGCGCAACATCCGCTACAAGGAGCGGCCGCTGGAGCTGCTGAGCGCCTATTCCGGCAAGGAAGCCTACGAGGTGATGCGCCAGCATCCGGACATCGCGCTGATCATGCTGGACGTGGTGATGGAAAGCGAGGACGCAGGCCTGAAACTGGTGCACCAGATCCGCCAGGAACTGAAGAACGGCCTGGTGCGCATCGTGCTGCGAACCGGCCAGCCCGGCCAGGCGCCGGAGCAGGAAGTCATCCTCAACTACGATATCAACGACTACAAGACCAAGACCGAGCTGACGGTGCAAAAGCTGTTCACCACCATCATCTCCTCGCTGCGCGCCTACGAAAACCTGCTGTCGCTGGAGAAAAACCGCCAGGGCCTGTCCAAGATCCTGGAAAGCGCGTCCGATCTGTACCAACTGTACTCGCTGCGCGAATTCGCCTCCGGCGTGCTGCGCCAGATCAGCGCGTTGCTGGACATCGGCACCGACGGCATCCTGTGCGTGCGCAACGACAATAGCAGCGGCCGACCGGAGCTGGAAATCCTGGCCGCCTCCGGCAACTACGAGCCGCTGGGACAGAGCGGCGATCTCAGCGCCTTCCCGGAACTGGAGCAAATCATCCTGCGCTCCTTCGCCGAGAAGCGCAGCATCTATCAACATCCTTACGACGTGCTCCACATTTCCTCGCGCAATGGCCGCGAATTCATCATCCACTTCACGCCGCAGTGGCCGCTGGAAGAAGTGGAGCGCGACCTGCTCGACGTGTTCTGCCAGCGCATTTCCGCCGCCTACGACAATCTCTATCTATACAGCCAGCTGCGCAGCGCGCAGGAGGCCACGGTGGTGGCGCTGGCCGACCTGGCGGAATTCCGCGACACCGACACCGGCAACCATGTGCTGCGCGTGCAGCGGCTGACCGATGCCATCGCCGGACAAATGCGCGCTAACGGCGCCTACCCGGAGCTGATGAGCAAGGAATTCATGGACATGGTGGGCATGGCCAGCATCCTGCACGATGTCGGCAAAGTAGGCACGCCGGACCACATCCTGTTCAAGCCGGGCCGGCTGGACCCGGACGAGCGGGTGATCATGGAGCAGCACGCCACCATAGGCGCGCAGATTCTAGCCAGATCGGCCAGCATGGTGGAAGGCATGAGTTATCTGTCGCTGGGCTCGGAAATCGCCGGCGGCCACCACGAGCACTTCGACGGCAACGGCTACCCCAGGAAGCAGAAAGCGCACGAAATTCCGCTGTCGGCGCGCATCGTCGCCGTGGTCGACGTGTTCGACGCCCTGCTGAACAAGCGGCCCTACAAGGAGCCGTGGACGCTGCACGACACCATGGAATACATTTCCGGCCGCTCCGGCAGTCAGTTCGATCCCGAAGTGGTGCGCGCGCTGGAAACCCTGGTCAAGGAACGCCGGCTACAGGATTTGCCGGACGCGTGAGTGGGCGCGGAGCCACGCCACAATAAAACAGGGCGAAAGCAGCTGGCTTCAAGCTGATTTCGCCCTATTAGTTCCAACCCGCCGCAGCACTGCGGCTCCGGCTCAGGCCACGTAAAACAACACGCTGACAAACTGGCAGACGCTGCCGCCCAGCACGAACAAATGCCAGATGCCGTGACCGTGGCGGATTTTCTCGTCGTTGAGAAACCAATAAATGCCGACGCTGTACAGAATCCCGCCCAAGGCCAGCCAGAACAGGCCGCCGCTGGGCAGCGATTCGATCAAGGGCGGCAAGGCCACCAGCACCAGCCAGCCCATCACCACGTAGAGAATCATCGACAGCAAGCGGGTGCGCCGCCCCAGCGTCAGTTCCTGGATGATGCCGAACACCGCCAGGCCCCAGCTGACGCCGAACAGGCTCCAGCCCCAGGCCCCGCGCAAGGTCACCAGCGCGAACGGCGTGTAGCTGCCGGCGATCAATAGATAGATCGCCGAGTGGTCGCACTTCTGCAGCACCGCCTTGGCGCGGCCGCGGAAGCTGTGATACAGCGTGGAGATCAGGTACAAGGCCACCAGCGTGGCGCCGTACAGGCTGAAGCTGACCACCTTCCAGGGGTCGCCCTCGCGCGCGGCCATGGTCACCAGCACCACCAGGCCGGTAATGGCCAGCAAGGTGCCGATCAAATGGGAAATCCCGTTGAAACGTTCCCCGTGATACATATGGTTTTATCCTTGCGCCGGCATCGCGCCGGCTTGACGCACAAAAACTTTTGGAGCCGCTCGCGGGCTCCGGGTTCAATTGTCCGCCTGTTGCCGCCGCCGCGCCAGCCCTTTCTCTACACGTCAAAAGAAAAGCGGGCCACAGGGCCCGCCTTTCTTTCTACACCGAAAATCCAGCCTCTGGAGATGACTCCTCAACGGATCGTCAACGGCTCCATCCTCAGGCGCCCAGCGCCTTCAGCACCTCGTCACGCACCACATCCACCGCGCGAGTGCCGTCGATCTTGACGTATTTCGGCGCCTTGGCGTCGCCGCTGGCGGCGCGTTCGCCGTAGAAACCCACCAGCACCGCGGTCTGTTCGTGGTAAACCGCCAGGCGCTTCTTCACGGTTTCTTCGCGGTCGTCGTCGCGCTGGACCAGTTCTTCGCCGGTCACATCGTCCTTGCCAGCCACTTTAGGCGGGTTGAAGCTGATGTGGTAGGTGCGGCCGGAGGCCAGGTGCACGCGGCGGCCGGCCATGCGCTCGATGATGGCCGCGTCCGGCACGTCGATCTCCACCACGTAATCGATGTCCACGCCGGCGGCGATCATCGCCTCGGCTTGCGGAATGGTGCGCGGGAAGCCGTCGAACAGGAAGCCATTGGCACAGTCCGCGTCGGTGATGCGCTCCTTGACCAGGCCGATGATGATGTCGTCGCGCACCAGGCCGCCAGCGTCCATGATCGCCTTGGCTTCCAGGCCCAGCGGCGTGCCGGCCTTGACCGCGGCGCGCAGCATGTCGCCGGTGGAGATTTGCGGGATGCCGAATTTTTCCTTGATGAAATTGGCCTGGGTGCCTTTGCCGGCGCCAGGCGCCCCCAACAGGATCAGTCGCATGAAGATCACTCCGTCAATTTAATGTGTTTTTGAAATCGAAATCCGGGCCGCGCGGCGCGCGTCCGGCTTATGGCTTGGGTCCCGCGCCCAGCAAGCGGCGCACTCGCTCCAGATCTTCCGGCGTGTCCACGCCGGCCGGCGGCGCCGACTCGACCACCGCCACCTTGATGGCGAAGCCGTGCCACAACACCCGCAACTGCTCCAGCGCTTCGAAATGCTCCAGCGGCGCCGGGGCCAAACGGTTATAGGTCTTCAGAAAACCCGCCTGGTAGGCGTACATGCCGATATGCCGCAGCACCGGTAGGTCCGCGGGCAGCGCGCTCGTATCCTGTGCGAACGCGTCGCGGGCATAGGGAATCGGCGCGCGGCTGAAATACAGCGCGCGGCCGGCGTGGTCCAGCACTACCTTGACCACGTTGGGATTGAACATATCGGCGGCATCGTGAAACGGATGCGCCAAGGTCGCCACCGGCGCGTCGCCGGCGGCCAAGAGCGCGGCCAGCTGATCGATCAGCGCCGGCGCTATCAATGGTTCGTCGCCCTGGACATTGACCACGATCTCATCGTCGGCCAAGTTTAGCGTCTGCGCCACTTCGGCCAGCCGGTCGGTGCCGCTGGCGTGGTCGGCGCGCGTCAGCACCGCCTCAACGCCATGTTCGCGACAGGCGGCCAGCACATCGGCGTGGTCGGTGGCCACGATCACCCGGCTTGCGCCGCTGTTGGCGGCCTGCGCGGCGACGCGCGCCACCATGGGCTTGCCGGCGATGTCGGCCAGCGGCTTGCCCGGCAGCCGGCTGGAGGCCAGCCGCGCCGGGATCACCACGCAGAAGCCGCGACTCATTTGATCTCTTCTTCCGGCGCCAGCTCGCGGGCCTCGGCTTCCAGCATCATCGGGATGCCGTCCTTGATCGGGTAGGCCAGGCGGTCGCCCTTGCAGACCAGTTCCTGCTTGGCCTTGTCGAAAACCAGCGGGCCCTTGCACAGCGGGCACACCAGGATGTCCAGGAATTTAGCGTCCATGTCTTATCTTCAGTCGATCCAGAATCCAAGCGCTCAGATCAGGCTCCAACTCCGCCTGAACCGGCAAAACCCATAGTCTAGCACGCTGCGCTGCATCATGAATCACCCGCCGCAGCTTGACCGCGTCCTTGCTGGTGACGATTACCGCCTCCGCGTCCGCCGGCAAGTCGGCGGCGCTGAATTGATGGTGGTCGGGCCAGGCCAGGCAAAGCTCAGGCCGCAGGCCCAGGCCGGCCAGCGTGTCGAAGAAGCGCTGCGGGTGGCCGATGCCGGCCATCGCCGCCAGCTCCAGGCCGGCGAAGTCCGCCGCCGCCCGCGTCTCCTCGGGCCGGTCCAGCCGCTGCAACGCGGCTGCACGCAAACGCATGGCGAAACGCCGCGGCCCGGCCGGCAAGCTCAGGCCGGTCGCATCGCCGCCATTGACCACCACCGCGCCGACCTCGCCCAGCCGCGACCACGGCTCGCGCAAGGGGCCGGCCGGCAGCAGATGGCCGTTGCCGCCGCCGCGCGCGCCGTCCAGCACCACGATCTCCAGATCGCGCCGCAAGCGATAATGCTGCAGGCCGTCGTCGGTCAGGATCAATTCCAAATCGGGATGCAAGGCCAGCAGATGGCGGCCAGCGGCGACCCGGTCGCGGCCCACCACCACCGGCGCGCCGCTGGCGGCCAGCAACAAGGGCTCGTCGCCCACCTCCTCCGGCGAACTATCCGCCAGCACCAGCGTGGGCTGGCGGTGGCTGCCGCCATAGCCGCGGCTGATCACGCCCGCCTTGACGCCGCGCTGTTGCAAATCGCGCAGCAGGCTCAGCGTCAACGGCGTCTTGCCGACGCCGCCGACATTGATATTGCCCACCACCACCACCGGCGCGGCCAGGCGCTCCGCGCTCAGCCAGCCGCGACGGTAAGCCAGCCGCCTGGCCGCCGCCAACAGGACAAACAGCCCTTCCAGCGGAGCCAGAAGGGCTGTCAGCCACCAGCGCGGCCGATACCAGTGCCGTTCTATCCAGTGCATGCGGCTATTGCGTGCGCGTGGCGAAAGTCAGCTGATTCAGGCCGGCCTCGCGCGCAGCCTCCATCACCGTCACCACCGATTGATGCGTGGCCTTGGCGTCGGCGTTGACGATGACGATCACATCGCTCTTGCCCGCCGCCTCGTCCTTCAATTTGTTCAGCAGCGCAGCCTTGTCGCCGGCGGCCAGCTTGGCCTCGCCCACCGCCATCTCGCCGTTGGCGGACACCGCCACGGTGATTTCCGACGACTTGGTCTTGGCCTGCTCGCCCTGGGCGGCCGGCAGATTGATCTTGAGTTCGGCGAACTTGGAATAGGTGGTGGTGACCATCAGGAAGATCAGGATCACCAGCAGCACGTCGATCAGCGGGATGAAGTTGATCTCCGGCTCTTCGCGGCTGCGGCCTCGGCGAAAATTCATGCTCAGCCCCCGTTTTTGCGCTCGCCGTGCAACACTTCCACCAGCTTGACCGCCTGCGATTCCATGTCCACCAGCAAGCCGTCCACCTTGGAGCGGAAATGGCGGTAGAACATCATGCTGGGAATCGCCACGATCAGGCCGAAGGCGGTGTTGTACAGCGCGACGGAAATGCCGTGCGCCAATGCTTGCGGATTGGTGCCGGCCGGCGATTGCGAACCGAAGATCTCGATCATGCCTATCACCGTGCCCAGCAGGCCCAATAGCGGCGCCATCGCGGCGATGGTGCCCAAGGTGGTCAGGAAGCGCTCCAGCTGATGCGCCACCACGCGGCCCTCGTCCTCTATCGCCTCTTTCATCACTTCGCGATTGCCGCCGACATTGCGCAGGCCGGCGCAGAACAGGCGGCCCAGCGGCGAATGCGCCTGCAACTTGCCCAGCAGTTCATCGCTGGCGCCGGCGCGGCGGTATTCCTGCAAGGCCTGGCCCAGCAGGCCCTCGGGCGCCACGCCGCTTTTTCTCAGGCTGAACAGCCGTTCAAAGATGATCGCCAGCGACACCACCGAGGCGGTGATGATGGTCCAGATCGGCCAGCCGGCCGCTTCAATGATTGACCACACGAGGAAGTTCTCCAAAAAACGATGGCAAACGTCAAACTTTAGCGGTTTCGACGCCGCTTCCGCAACCACCGCCGCTGCGCGCGCGGGCCACGGCAGCCACAAACAGGCGTTTAGCGGCGAAAGTTGCGCACAGTTGTCAACAAAGCGGCCTAAGCCGGTATTTTATAAAGACTTTCGAATCTTTGCGGCAATCCACCGCTAGCCATTTCAGGCCCGCCCCGGTCAAAGCCGCGCCAGGCAAGGCTTTCAAGCAAATCTATCAATTCCGCGACCACGATTGGTCACTGCCGCTTTTTTAACCTTCGCCAGCAAAAGCCAAGCCCGGGCAAGCAATCCACACAGTTATCCACAAGGTTATTCCGCCACGACTGTGGATAAGCCCGAGCTCAATCGCGCAGCGAAATCACGCGCCAGCCCTGTTGCTCGGCATGGGCGCGCAAGGTGTCGTCCGGGTCAACCGCCACCGGCTGATCCACCAGCTTCAACAGCGGCAGATCGTTATGCGAATCACTGTAGAAAAAGCTCTGCTCGTAGCTGTCCATGCTCAGGCCGCGCTCATCCAGCCATTGCTGCAAACGGGTGATCTTGCCCTGCTGGAAGCTGGGCACGCCGCTGACGCGGCCGGTGAAGCGTCCATCTTCCTCTTCTTCCAGCTCGATGGCGATCAGATGTTCCACGCCCAGTTCACGCGCGATCGGTCCGGTGATGAAGCGGTTGGTGGCGGTGATGATGATGATTTCGTCGCCCTGGGCCGCGTGCGCGGCCAACAATTCGCGCGCCTTGCGGGTGATGATGGGCTTGATGTGCTGTTCCAGGTAATCGGCGTGCAGCGCGTCCAGCTCGGCGCGGCTGAAGCGCTTCAAGGGCTCCAGCGCGAACGCCAGGTACTCGTGGATGTCCAGCGTGCCCTGTCGATACTGCTCGTAGAAGTGATTATTGCGCTCATCGTAGCGCGCCTGCTCCAGAATGCCACGCTGGATCAGGAAGCGCGGCCATTCGAAGTCGGAATCGCCGGCGATCAGAGTGTGGTCCAGGTCGAACAGTGCCAGATTGCGTCGGGAAGAGGTATGGGTCATGGTTCCGGGCTTGCGGTTTGCAAAACGTTTTTCACCAGCGGCACGGTGATAGGCCGCCGCATCGCCAGAGAGTAGCGGTCCAATATGTCAATCATGCCGATCAGGCTGGACAGGTCACGCCGCCAATGGGTCAGCAGGTAGCGGTAGACATCGTCCGGAATCGACAGCTGGCGGCTGGCGGCGTGGCTGCGCAAGGCGGCCAGCTTGTCCTCGTCCGACAGCGCCTTGACCTCGAACACCAGGCCCCAGCCCAGCCGGGTGCGCAGATCGTCGCGCACCGCCAAGGCCATAGGCGGCTGGCGTCCGGCCATCAATAGCCGCGACTCCCCGCTCTCTTTCAGCGAGTTGTAGAAGGAAAACAGGGTGATCTGGTCGTCCGGCGCCAGGTCGTCGACATGGTCGACGGCGATGAAGCTGGCCTCGCGCGCGAAGTCAGGCAGATGCTCGGTCTTGCCGTCCAGATAAATGGACGCGCGGCCCAGCCGCTCGGCGTGCGCGATCCATGCCTGCAGCAGATGCGTCTTGCCGCAGCCGGGCTCGCCCCACAGATAGATGAAGCGCTCGCCGGCCTCGGCCGTCAGCGCGGTAATCACCTCGCGATTGCGTTCGGCCAGGAAGTTGTCGAAGGCCGGCAAGGGGGTGGGCGTCAAATCAAGTATTAACTGGTCCAAGTGAAGGCGATCAAACTAGGTTTTGATGTCTATTCCTGATTTTACGCTGATAAAAGCGAGTGTTGAAATAAGCGCGCGCCAGAAAGCGACAGATCACCAAGGTTGCGGCGGCCATCGGCAGCGCCAGCAGCAGGCCGGCGAAGCCCAATAACTGCCCGAAAGCGAGTAGGGAAAAGATCACAGCCACCGGTGACAGGCCTATCCGTTCCCCCACCAGCCAAGGCGTGATCAGCAGGCTTTCCAGCAATTGGCCGGCGCCGAATACGGCCAGCACCAGCAGCACATCGCCGGCGGAGTCGAACTGCAGCACCGCCGCCAGCCCTGCCAGCGCGAAGCCGAGAAAAGTGCCCAGATAGGGGATGAACACCAGCAGGCCGGCCACCACGCCGATGGCGATGCCGGATTCCAGGCCCAGCAAGGCCAGGCTGGACGCGAAGATCACGGCCATGATCAGCATCACCGACAGCTGGCCGCGCAGGAACTCGCCCAGCACCCGGTCCAGTTCGCGCGCCAGCCCGCTCACCTGATCGCTCCAGCGCAGCGGCACCAGGCGGGCCAGCAGCGCCGCCATCCGCGGCCCGTCCTGCAGAAAGTAAAACAGCAGCACCGGCAACAGCAGCAGATTGAACAGCAGGCCGGCCAGCATGACGCCGCTCTGGGTGGCGCGCAGCGCCACCGCCGACAGCGCGCTCTTCAAGGCGCCGGCATTGTCCGCCAGCAGGCGCTTCCAGCCGGCGACGTCCAGTTCCAGCTGGATGGAGAACTCGGCGCGCAGCCAGGGCAGCACCCGCCCCTGGACGAAATCGACCAACACCGGCAATCGATCGATCAGGCCCTGGGTCTGCTTGAACAGCATCGGCGCCACCACCAGCAGCAAGGCGATGGTGGCGGCCATGCCGGCCAGTGTCAGCAGGCCGGCGGCCAAGGCGCGCGGCAAACCCTTGCCAGCCAGATAGCGCATCGCGGGATTGAGCACATAGGCCAGCACCGCGGCCACCGCGAACGGCGTCAGCGCGGCCGCCAACTGCTGCAGCAGCCAGCCGGCGAACAGCAGCGCTGTTGCGCCGATGACCCAGGGAATCAGACGGTTTTGGGAGCGTTTCATCTCGACTTCAGTTAAAATGTGCTGCTTTCGCGTCGGCGAAAGCTTGATGTAAAAATACTTCAAGTTTGCAGAAAGCGAGTTTACCTTGAACACCACTTCCCTCAGTTACCGTGATGCCGGCGTCGACATTGATGCCGGCGACGCGCTGGTCGAGAACATCAAGCCTTATGCCAAGCGCACCATGCGCCCGGAGGTGATCGGCGGCATCGGCGGTTTCGGCGCACTGGTGGAGATTTCCAAGAAATACAAGGAGCCGGTGCTGGTTTCCGGCACCGACGGCGTCGGCACCAAGCTGAAACTGGCCTTCGACTGGAATCGTCACGATACCGTGGGCATCGACCTGGTGGCAATGAGCGTCAACGACATCCTGGTGCAAGGGGCGGAACCGCTGTTCTTCCTCGACTACTTCGCCTGCGGCAAACTGGACGTGCCTCAAGCCACCGACGTGATCAAGGGCATCGCCGCTGGTTGCGAACAGGCCGGCTGCGCGCTGATCGGCGGCGAGACCGCGGAAATGCCCGGCATGTACCCAACCGGCGAATACGATCTGGCGGGCTTCGCCGTCGGCGTGGTGGAGAAGAGCGCCGTGATCAGCGGCCGCGACATCGCCCCGGGCGACGTGGTGCTGGGCCTGAAATCCAACGGCGTGCACTCCAACGGCTACTCGCTGGTGCGCAAGATCATAGACCGCGCCCAGCCTGAGCTGGACGCGCCGTTCGAGGACGGCCGCAGCCTGCGCGACGCCATCATCGCGCCCACCCGCATCTATGTGAAGCCCCTGCTCAAGCTGATGCAGGCGCTGCCGGTCAAGGGCATGGCCCACATCACCGGCGGCGGCATCACCGAGAACACTCCGCGCGTGCTGCCGGAACATGTCGTCGCCCAGATCGACGCCGCCGCCTGGCCGCAGCCCAAGCTGTTCCAGTGGCTGCAGCAAGAGGGCAAGGTCGACAGCCAGGAAATGTACCGCACCTTCAACTGCGGCATCGGCATGGTGGTGATCGTGGCGGCGGAACACGCCGAACAGGCCGCCGCGCTGCTGCAGGCCGAAGGCGAGACCGTGTACCGGATCGGCGCGGTGCGCGCCCGCGATGGAGACGAACATCAAACTCAGATCGCCTAAAGCGCTGCGTTGGATGCTACTGGCGCCGCTGGCCCTGCTGGCGGCGTTTGTCATTTATCGCGAGGCCGTCATCCTGACCGAGCTCGACCGCTGCCTGGACCTGGGCGGCGGCTGGCACGAACAGCAGTTGCGCTGCATCACCGATGCCGCCGACTGGGAACACTATCTGGCAACGTCTCCGTCGATTCCATCATGAAGAATATCGTCATCCTGATTTCCGGCCGTGGCTCCAATATGCAGGCCATCGTCGACGCCAAGATCGCCGGCGCGCGCATCGCCGCGGTGATCTCCAACCGACCCGACGCCGCCGGTCTCGCCTGGGCGGCCGAGCGCGGCATCGCCACCGCCGCGCTGGACCACAAGGCCTTCGCCAGCCGCGAAGACTTCGACGCCGCGCTGGCGCAGCTGATAGACAGCCACCAGCCGGACTTGGTGGTGCTTGCCGGCTTCATGCGCATCCTCAGCGCCAGCTTCACCCGCCGCTACGAAGGCCGCATGCTGAACGTGCACCCGTCCCTGCTGCCGGCCTTCACCGGCCTCAACACCCACCAGCGCGCGCTGGAGATGGGCTGCAAGGTGGCCGGCTGTACCGTGCACTTCGTCACCGCCGAGCTGGACCACGGCCCCATCGTCGCCCAGGGCGTGGTGGAAGTACTGGACGGCGACAACGCCGACACCCTGGCCGAACGCGTGCTGCAACTAGAACACCAGCTCTACCCGGCCGCGGTGCGCCGCTTCGTCGCCGGGGAACTGAACATCGTCGCCGGCAAGATCGCCAGCCGCGCCGCCCTTGCCGGCAGCCTGATGGCGCCCACGCCCTGAGTTCATGAGCAGCCGTCGCCTGATCCTGCTGGCCCTGGCCCTGTCGCTCGCCATTCACCTTGGCGTGCTGGGTTCCGGCCTGCTGCCGGAAGTGCAGCTGGAACTGCCGCCGGATCAGGACTTGCGCAGCATCAGCGTCAAGATGCAGGCACTGGACGCAGATGAGCCGGCGGCCAAGCCGGAGCCGCAAGGCGCGGTGGCGCAACTGCGGCCGGCCACGCCCAAGCCGGCGCCGGCCAAGCCCAAGTCCGTCGCCAAGAAGGCGGAGGCATCGGCGCCGCTGGCGGCGTCGGAGGCCATCCTCGCCCAGGCGCAGCCAAGCAAGGACAGCAGCGCGCCGCAGGCGGAAGCCAAGCGCGAGGCTTCGGCGCCGGACGCCGACATCAAGATCGCCTCGTCGGCGCCGGTCGCGGACGAGATGGCGGCGAACGACAAGGACGAGGCCAGCGCGCCGGCGGCCGAAACCGCCGCCGATGACGGCTACATTCACCCCAAGGGCGCGCTGCGCGGCTTTCCGCGCCAGGCCACACTGGGCTACCAAGTGTTCTGGGGTTCGGTCATGGCCGGCACCGGCACGCTGGAATGGAGCCGCGGCAACGGCGGCTACCGCCTGGACATCAGCGCCAGCCCCTTCATCGGCCCGAAGCTGCGCTATCTTTCCGAGGGTGGCTTCCAGCTAAAAAACGGGTTGCGGCCGGACAGCCTGCAAGCCTGGCGTGGCGAGCAAGCCAAAGAGTCCGCGCATTTCGACTACAATGCGGGTCAGCTGCGCTACGGCGACCAGGGCGACAAACTGCTGGAGCTGAAGCCCGGCGCGCAGGACGTGTTCAGCCTAGCCTTCCAGCTGGGGCTGAAAGGCGGTGAACTGGGCCCCGCGCCCATCCAGATCACCACCGGCAAAAAAGTGTACGAGTACCCGATGCGCCCCAGCGGCGAAGCCGTTTACGACACCGGCGCCGGCAAGATTCGGGTCATCGTGTTCCGCGCCGAGGGCGACGGCGACATTAATGAATTCTGGCTGGCGCCGGAATTCTCCAATCTGCCGGTGCGCATCAAGCGCACCGACAAGGATAAACGGATCGACCTCAGGGCTTTCCGCATCGACGTGAACGGCGTGCCGCAATGGAAGCTGCCGCCGCAACCCACGAGAAAACACAAGAATGACTATTAATCACCATCAACTGAAACATATCGAAACCGTCATCGGCCAGATGATACGCTTCGACCGCCCGGCCGACGCGGTGCTGTCGGCCTATTTCCGCGAACACAGCAAGCTGGGCGCCAACGACCGTCACATCATCGCCGAAACCGCCTTCGGCGCGCTGCGCCGCCTCTTGCAGCTGCGCGCGCTGATCGCGCCGGACAAGGCCACCCCGCGCCGGCTGGCCCTGGTGGCCCTGCTGAAGATCCACAAGCTCAACGTCAAGGAACTGGGCGACGCCGCCAGCGCCGGCGAAAAGGAATGGCTGGGCCAGATCAAGGGCAAGACGCTGCCGGCCAGCCTGGAAGTGGACGCCGAACTGCCGCAGTGGGTGATAGAACGCCTGGGCGAACAGACGCCGGAACAAGTGATCGCGCTGGGCAAGGGCCTGGCCGAAGGCGCGCCGCTGGACCTGCGCGTCAACACCATGAAAATGAAGCGCGACGAATTGCTGGGCCGGCTGCAGGCCGACGGCCTCGAATGCGAAGCCACGCCCTACTCGCCGCTGGGCATTCGTCTTAAGGGCAAGCCCTCGCTGGCCAAGCACGAGCTGTTCAAGGCCGGCGTGTTCGAAGTGCAGGACGAAGGCAGTCAGCTGCTGGGCCTGATCACCGGCGCTCGCCGCGGCGAAATGGTCGTCGACTTCTGCGCCGGCGCCGGCGGCAAGACCCTGCTGCTGGGCGCGCAGATGGCCTCCAGCGGCCGCTTGTACGCCTTCGACGTTTCGGAAAAACGACTGGCCAAGCTGAAGCCGCGCCAGGCGCGTTCCGGCCTGTCCAATGTCCATCCGCAGCTGCTGGCCTCGGAAAACGACACCAAGGTCAAGCGCCTGGCCGGCAAGGCCGACCGCGTGCTGGTGGACGCGCCCTGCTCCGGCCTGGGCACGCTGCGCCGCAACCCGGACCTGAAATTCCGCCAGAGCCCGGACAGCGTGGCCGAGCTGAACGCCAAGCAGGCGTCCATCCTGGCCTCCGCCTGCCGGCTGGTGCGCGCCGGCGGCCGCCTGGTCTACGCCACTTGCAGCCTGCTGCCGCAGGAGAATCAGGACATCGTCGCCGCCTTCCTGGCCGACCATCCCGAGTTCAAGCTGGTGAAAATGGACGAGGTATTGGCGGAACAGAAGATTCCGCTGCAAATGGGCGACTACCTGGAACTGAAGCCGCAGCAGCACAATACCGACGGTTTCTTCGCCGCGGTGCTGGAAAAAACCGCCTGAGCATGCGAGAACCCCGGCCCTTGATGCGGCCGGGGTTTGTCATTCCAGGCAATACGCCTTACCATTGAATATTAGCAAAACCTCACATATTCATCCGCAAAGGCCGGCTCCATGCCAGATTCTCCCACTGCCAGACAAGTCCGCAGCCGCGTCCAGCGCCGCCTGCGTTACCTCTACTTGTCCGCAGTCCTGTGGCGCCGCCACATCCCGATCTGGACCGCCGCCATTCTGATTGGCCTGATGGCCAGCGTCTTCGCCAACGGCAGCCATCTGTCGCACGCCATCTTCACCCGCATCTACGACAACTCGCCGTACTGGAGCCTGCTGATCACCCCGGCCGGCCTGGCGCTGGCCATCTGGCTGATGCGCCATTATTTCCCAGGCTCCGCCGGCGGCGGCATCCCGCAATCCATCGCCGCGCTGGAAGGCGGCATGCAGGCGCTGCGCGAACGCATCCTGACCATACGCGCCGCCATAGGCAAAATGCTGCTGACCTTGATCGGCATCAGCTCCGGCGCCACCTTCGGCTATGAAGGCCCCATCGTGCAGGTGGGCGCCGCGATCAAGTATTCGCTGAACCGCCACGCGGCGCTGCGCCACGAGGGCGCGGCGCGCAGCTTCATCCTGGCCGGCGGCGCCGCCGGCGTGGCCGCCGCCTTCAACGCGCCGCTGGCCGGCATCGTGTTCGCCATCGAGGAAATGGGCCGCACCTTCGATTTACGCGCCAGCTCCACCATCCTGCTTTCCGTGATCGTGTCCGGCCTCACCGCCACCGCCATCCTCGGCAATTACAGCTATTTCGGCATGGTGTCGGTGAATATGGAACTGGAGCAGTCCTGGCTGGCCATCCCAGTCTGCGGCGTCATCGGCGGCCTGCTTGGCGGCGTCTGCTGCCGCATCATGCTGGCGCTGACCCAGCGCCTGCCCGGTCCGCTGCATGGCTGGCGCCTGCAAAAACCAGTGCTGTTCGCCGCCGGCTGCGGCCTGGCGCTGGCGGTGATAGGCATCGCCAGCGACGGCATCACCTTCGGCACCGGCTATTTCCGCGCCCGCGAAATCATCGAGGGCAGCGGCGCCGGCATGCAGGGCTACGGCCTGCTCAAGCTGCTCAGCATGTTCATCAGCTTCATCAGCGCGGTGCCCGGCGGCATGTTCGCGCCCTCGCTGGCGGTGGGCGCCGGCTTCGGCCTGAACATGGCCAATCTGCTGCCCTTCCTGCCGCAAACCTTGATCGTGCTATTGGGCATGGTGGGCTTTTTCGCCGGTATGACCCGCGCGCCGATGACCGGCTTCATCATCGTGATGGAAATGACCGACTCCTCGGCGATGATCATTCCGCTGATGGCCACCGCGCTGCTGGCGTCCAATGTGTCGCGGCTGATCACCCGCCGCGCGCTGTACGACGGCCAGGTGCACATTTTCCTGCGCCAGTGGCAGGCGAACCAGCCGCAAGCGGTCAAGCAAATTGACCCGCGCGCGGACGAAAAGTAGAATAACCCATTGAAACGCTCGGGTATTTCGCCGCTATCAGAGCCTGTTCAAAGTCTCGTGAGCAAAGGCGAGACAAGACGAAAACGGCTGAAGAAGCGGAATGTACAAGTGGTACATGAGCATTCTGAAGCCGGTACTCATCGTGCCATGTCTCTACCGAAGCGCAGCAGACTTTGAACAGGCTCTCAGGCGCAAACCCGCAGCCAGATTAACAATCCCAGCAAGGACCATAGATGAGCGCGCAACAAACCATCCAGCAAACCGTGACCGACAACCCGGTGGTGCTGTTCATGAAGGGCTCGGCCCAATTCCCGCAATGCGGTTTTTCCTCCCGCGCGGTGCAGATTCTCAAGGCCTGTGGCCTGGAACAGTTCGTCACCGTGGACGTGCTGCAGGACGCAGACATCCGCCAGGGCATCAAGGACTTCTCCAACTGGCCGACCATTCCGCAGCTGTATGTGAAGGGCGAATTCGTCGGCGGCTCCGACATCATGTACGAGATGTTCCAGAACGGCGAACTGCAGGAATTGCTGAAAGACCTGTGATTCAGTGTCCCGCCAAGGTCCCGGCTCCGGCCGGGACCTTTATTTTTGCCACGGCATTTCGCGTTTCGAAAACATTAAGCATGTCATACAATCAGGGTGATATCCGCGCGCCCTAGCCAACTCATGCCGACACATCAGGACCACTCCCCCGTCTCCGTACCCGCCAACGCCATGCCGATAGAGGAAATCTGGCGCGCCTTGGTCAACGATCAGCTCATCCCCTGGTTCCAACCCATAGTCGATATCGCCAGCCGCAAGGTGATCGCGGCCGAAGCGCTGGCGCGCTGGCAGCACCCGGCGCTGGGCGTGCTGTCGCCGGTCAGCTTTGTGCCGGCGATGGAAGAGCGCGGCATGATACGCGAGCTGACCGAACTGATACTGGAGAAATCGCTGTACGCCTGCAGCGACTGGCAGGAGCGCGGCCACGACATCCCGGTCAGCATCAACCTGACCTCTATGTCGCTGGAAGATGACAGCCTGTGCGATCAACTGCTGCAGAAAGTGCGCATCCTGGGACTGGAGCCGGCCAAACTGACGCTGGAATTTTCCGAATCCACGCTGCGTCAGCACTGGCTCAAGGCCGACGCCAAGCTGGCCCAACTACGCGCGGCCGGTTTCGGCACCGGCATAGACGAATTCGGCATCGGCGTCACCCTGACCGACAAGCTGCTGAGCAGCCATTTCAGCATGCTGAAGGTGGACCGCGCCTTCGTGCAGGGCGTCAACACCAACCAGCACCTACAGGCCATATTGCGCGAGGACTTCGGCCTGGCCAAGGCCGCCGGCCTCACCACCGTGGCCATAGGCGTGGAGGACAGCGCCGACCTGGCCACGCTGACCGAGCTGGGCTGCGACGCGGTACAGGGCTATATCTGCAGCGCGCCCTGCGCCGCCGCGGAATTCTTGCAGTGGATTTCGGAATGGGAAAAGGGGTAAAATACCGCCCCATACCAAATACCCCGCACTGGCAGCCCGATAGCAATGAAGGCTGCCGGTTTCATAATTAATACCAAGAGCTGCTTTCGGCGCGCCCGCGCCGAAAGCAGCTCTTTGCCAAGGTATGGGAACGTCTCATGAACATCACCGTCGTCCAGCACCCGCTGGTGCAACACAAACTCGGCCTGCTGCGCGAAGCCGATACCAGCACCATGAAATTCCGCCAGCTGACCCAGGAACTGGCGCGCCTGCTCGCCTATGAAGCCACCCGCGACTTCGAACTGGAAAGCGTCACCATAGATGGCTGGTGCGGCAAGATCGACGTCCAGCAGATCAAGGGCAAGAAAGTCACCGTGGTCCCCATCCTGCGCGCCGGCATCGGCATGCTGGACGGCGTGCTCGACCTGGTGCCCTCCGCCAAGATCAGCGTGGTCGGCCTGGCCCGCAACGAAGAAACGCTGGAACCGGTGTCCTACTTCGAGAAATTCGTCGGCAATCTGGACGAGCGCATCGCCATCATCATCGACCCGATGCTGGCCACCGGTGGCTCCCTGGTCGCCACCATAGACCTGCTCAAGCGCAATGGCTGCAAGCAGATCAAGGCGGTGGTGATGGTGGCCGCGCCCGAAGGCGTGAAGATCGTCAACGACGCCCACCCGGACGTGCAAATCTACGCCGCCTCGCTCGACAGCCACCTGAACGAGCACGGCTACATCATCCCCGGCCTCGGCGACGCCGGCGACAAGATCTTCGGCACCAAGCAAGCCTGATCATGAGCCCATCCAGCGCCGCTGCTCCCATTACCGGAAGCGGCGCTTTTTTGCGCCCGCGCGCAAGCCGCCGCACCCCAAAAAAACCAATAGAAACGACCAGAGGAAATCTCGCATGTTCCAACAACTGAAACTGGCCGTGTCCGGCGCCCAGATCCTGTTCGTCGCCTTCGGCGCGCTGGTGCTGGTGCCACTGCTGACCGGCCTCAATCCGGCGATGGCGCTGCTGGGCGCCGGCGTCGGCACCCTGCTGTTCCAGCTATGCACCCGTCGCCAGGTACCCATCTTCCTGGGCTCCTCCTTCGCCTTCATCGGCCCCATCATCTATTCGATGCACACCTGGGGCCAGGGCGCGACGCTGTTCGGCCTGTTCTGCGCCGGCTTCATGTACTTCCTGTTCGCCGCCGTGGTCCGCTGGCGCGGCATGGACTTCGTCAACCGACTGCTGCCGCCGGTGGTGATAGGCCCGGTGATCATGATCATCGGCCTGTCGGTGGCCACCGCCGCATCCGGCATGGCGATGGGCCTGGCCGGCGGCAAGCAGGCGACGCCTTATGGCGTGTCGATGCTGCTGGCGGCGATCTCGCTGAGCACCACCATCGTGGTCTCCATCTTCGCGCGCGGCCTGTTCAAACTGGTGCCCATTCTGGCCGGCGTCATCGTCGGCTATATCGCCGCCGCGCTGTTCGGCGTGGTGGACTTCGCCAAGCTGGCCGCCGCGCCGTGGTTCGCGATGCCGGCCTTCCACAGCCCGGAAGTCAACTGGGCGGCCGCGCTGTTCATGCTGCCGGTGGCCATTGCGCCGGCCATCGAGCACATCGGCGGCGTGATGGCGATAGGCGGCGTCACCGGCAAGGACTACACCAAGTCGCCGGGCTTGCACCGCACCCTGGCCGGCGACGGCCTGGGCGTCTGCGTGGCCGGCCTGATCGGCGGCCCGCCGGTGACCACTTACGCCGAAGTGACCGGCGCGGTAATGATCACCCGCAACTTCAACCCGGTCACCATGACCTGGGCCGCGCTGTTCGCGATCGCCATGGCCTTCTTCGGCAAGTTCAACGCGCTGCTTCAATCCATCCCGCTGCCGGTGATGGGCGGCATCATGGTGCTCTTGTTCGGCACTATCGCCTCCATCGGCCTGAAAACCCTGATCGAGGCCAAGGTGGACCTGATGGAACCGCGCAATCTGGTGATCATCTCGGTGGTGCTCACCGCCGGCATCGGCGGACTCAGCCTGAAGCTGGGCGATTTCGAACTGGCCGGCGTCGGCCTGTGCTCGCTGCTGGCCATCGTGCTGAACCTGCTGCTGCCCAAGCGCGCCGCCAGCCATGACGGCATCGTCGAGGGCCAGGACGTGTAAGAGCCTGTTTACGATCTGCTGCGCTTCCGCGATACGGCGTTGGAAATGACCTCAGAATGCTCATGTACCCTATGTACATTCCGCTTCTTCGGTCATTTCCGCCTTGTCTCGCTCTTGCTCGCGAGATCGTAAACAGGCTCTAAGAACCCGCTCGCAATTGAGCCCATCCAGCCGGCATCCTCGCGGACGCCGGCTTTTTCACGGCCTCAGCTCACCCGCCTCCACCGCCCGTTCCAGCCGTTGGATGAACCACTGCAAAGCCTTGCCCGGCTGCGCCTGCTTCCAGGCGAAACACATCTGGTGGTCCGGGCTATCCTCCGCCACCTCCTTGGCCACCAGTTCACCGCTGGCCAGATAAGGGCCCACCATGGAACGCGGCAGATAGCCGCTACCCAGGCCGGCCAGGATCACGTCCAGCTTGGCGCGGCTGCTGTGCACGGTCAGCACCTCCTGTCCATCCAGCAAACCGCCGGTGCGCGGCTGCAAGCGCCGCGAGGTGTCGCCTATCGCCACCGCGCGGTGCTGACGCAGCACATGCGGCGGCAAGGGCTTGTCCTCCGTCGTCAGCGGATGGCCGGCGGCCACCACCAGCACGAAATCATAGCTGCCTATGGTGCGGGTGAAATAATCGCCGGGCGGCGGCATATTGGGCGCGCCTATCACCAGGTCGGCGCGGTCGTCGTACAAGGCGTCCCAAGTGCCGCCGAAAATCTCACTGCGGAAAATCAGCCGCGTCGCCGAGGCCAGTTGATCGAATTCCGCGATCAAGGGAATCACCTGGGCGAAGTCCACCAGATCGCCGATCACGATGCGCAACTGGTGCTCCCAGCCCTGAGCCTGCTTGCTGACGCGCAGTTCCAGCTGGCGCGCCGCGTCCAGCAAATGACGGCCGTCTCGCAGCAGGCGCTCGCCGGCCGGCGTCAGCCGGGCGCGGTGGCCGCTGCGATCGTAGATCTGCACGCCCAGGCTCTGCTCCAGTTTCTGCACGGTATAGGTAACCGCTGACGGCACCCGGAACAAGGCGTCCGCGGCGGCGGCGAAGCTGCCGTGGTTGTCGATGGCGTCCAGCACCAGCAAAGCGTCGAGTGATAGTTTCATATTCAAATTTACTGATGGTTCAGTGCAAATCATTCCGCTATCTGCAGCGGGAAAACATCCTTAAGATTCAGTCACTAAGTCGCACAGCCCGCCAAACAAGGCGATACGACCACTTAGCGGTGAAGCGAGACGATTCTAGCATTTTGAACATCTTCTCCGCCGCCAAGCCACTCAATCACACAAGGATTTTGACCATGTTGAAGCACACCCTTATTGCCGCCCTGTCTTTGATCGTGTTGTCCGGCGCTGCCACCGCCGGCGGTGAAGGCGCCAGCAACGCCCGTGAAATGCGCGAGCGCATGCAGGCCCAGATCGCCGCCAAGCAGGCGCAAGCCCCGGCCCAGGCTCCGCAAGCCAAATAAGCGAACCTACACTTTACAAGGAATTCCCCATGCTGAAACAAACCGTAATCGCCGCCCTGTCCCTGATCGTATTGTCCGGCGCCGCCACCGCCGGCGGCGAGGGCGCCAGCAATGCCCGCGAAATGCGCGAGCGCATGCAGGCCCAGATCGCCGCCAAGCAGGCCCCGGCGCAAACCGCCCAAGCCGGCAAATAAGCACATTGTAAACGCGATCAAAACTCATTAGCACACCCGCACAATCGTTTACCGCACGGCGCCCAGGCTCGCCATAGAATATCGACTCAAGCCCAAGCCGCCGCAAACCGGCCCATGCGGGCAAGATCGTCGCGAAAGGAAACCATCATGAAAAAAGCCATACTGAGCACGCTGTCCCTGCTGCTATTGTCCGGCGCCGCCATGGCCGGCGGCGAAGGCGCCAGCAATGCCCGCGAAATGCGCGCGCGCATGGATGCCCAGATCGCAGCCCAGCAGGCCGCTGTCCAGCAGGACAGCAAGCAACAAGCCAGCACCCAGCAGGACAACGCCGGCAGCAAGAGCTGATGCCGATATCGCGCCCTTCCGCCGCTATCGCGGCGAAGGGCCGCGCCGCCAAGCCTGGGCGGCACATATTCCTTAGCAAATTGCCACCTGCTTTCAGCAGACAAGCCGTCGGCATTCACTAGAATTCAAGAGCAAAACCAGCCGTCATCGCGGCGGGCTTTGCCAGGCCCGCAGCCGACCCCGTCGACGCTCAGCGCCGCACCGGTCGACCGGTCAATCTGTCATGAAAGGAAACATCATGCTGAAGAAAACCGTACTGACCACTCTGTCCCTGATCCTGCTGTCCAGCGCCGCGTTGGCGGGCGAAGGACTCTCCAATATGTGGGAAATGCGCGCGCGCATGGATGCGCAACTGCAAGGACAGCAACAACAGGCGCCGCAGGCGCAAGACGCCTCCGGCAAATAAACCCAGCAACGCCAGGCCAGCGCCTGCTTACGCAGGCGCTTTGTCATTCCGGCCGGCGCAGCCGCGCCATGATCAAGGTGTCCTCATAGCGACCGGCGCGCAGTTGCTCCATCCGCCGCCGTCCTTCCAGCTCGAAACCGAACTTGCGGTACAGCGCGATCGCCGGCTCGTTGTCATGCACCACCGCCAACTCCACCCGCAGCAGCCCCAGCCAGTTGTCGGCCAGTTCCAGCAAGGCCCGCAGCAAGGCCGATCCCACGCCGCGACCATGCCAGTCCGGGTGCACCACGATGAACAGGCTGGCCGCGTGCCGGATGCGCGGACGCTCGTTACCTATCAGGCCGGCATTGCCTATCACCCGCCCTTCGGCGTTACAGGCCACCAGGGAATGCACATGTGGCGGCGTTTGCGCCAGTTTCCGCCGCCAGTCCTCGACCGATTGATAGGGCAGTTGCAATGTATTGGCCACCACCGGCTCCAATACCATCATCGCCGCCAAGGCGGACGCATCTTCTGGCTCCACTTTCCGGATACGCAGTTCCTGCACAATTCATCTCCTGTCGATTATCGCGATTCAATCCATTCCTCATCATCAGCGGAATCGGGCGAGCCCGGCAAGAGGAAATGACAAAGTGATTTCAGCGCGGCGCAAGTCCCGGCCAAAACAGGTATCCTGATACGTTGCGACAAGCCCTCTCAACACCTCTAAGGAGCGCATTTATGCTGATGCACAAGGAGCTGGCCAGCCTGCTGGTGGTGGATGTTCAGGAAAAGCTGGCGCCGGCGGTGGTGGACGCCGCCGGCATGGCGGCGTGCTGTCGCTGGCTGATAGGCGTGGCCGGCGACAACGGCGTGCCGGTGGTGTTTTCCGAGCAATACCCGCGCGGCCTGGGACACACGCTGCCGGAACTGCTGGCCCAAGCGCCGGCGCCGACCGTGGTGGAGAAAACCCATTTTTCCTGCGTCGCCGCCAACTGTCTGCCGGAAGCCGTCTTATCCCGGCCGCAGGTGATCGTCTGCGGCATGGAAGCCCATGTCTGCGTATTGCAGACCGTGCTGGAATTGCTGGAGCTGGATAAACAGGTATTCGTGGTGGCGGACGCGGTGTCCAGCCGCAAGGCTTCCGACATCGAGTTGGGCCTGCAGCGGATGCGCGACGCCGGCGCCGTCATCGTCAGCAAGGAAATGGTCTTGTTCGAGTGCCTGCGCCAGGCCGGCGGCGACCATTTCAAACGGATGAGCCAGTGCTACCTGATGGGCGAACAGCCCTGAAAACCGGTTCAAAGCCTGTTGCGCACGGCTTCGAAATGCCCATGCGCCACGCGTGCATTCCGCTTTCTCAGCCGCAGCGCCTTGTCTCGATCTAACGCGCGAGACTTTGCGCAGGCGCTGAAAGCGAAACGGGGTCGCCGGCTTCGCCGATCGACCCCGATCCAAGGCGGCTGTGCCGCTCTCTTATCCCCTTTGGAGACTGGCGCGAGACGCCGGGCCATGCCCTGGCGTCACCAGATCGCTTTATAAATAGCAATTGTCGTGCCAAGTTAACAGTTCAACGCCAAGCCGTTGATTGCTTAACAAATTCGCAACACAATGCCAGCATAGCCATGCTTTAATGGGCGCTGCGGCGGCAAAACCTGCACCAATACAAGGCAGGCCGCACCAAAAATGTGCATTCATTGCGCGCCCGACGAACTTTATCCAATCGGCGCGCGCCTAACATCAAGGCGCGCCAGGACCAGCCCGCCTTGCGCCCCCAGCCAACGGACCGCAGCCATCGGCCCGCCACGAAAAAGACAATAGGAAACCACATCATGCAAGCAAGCGCTTTCAAGGACATCCTCAACACCCTGCCCGCCGTCGACGACATCCACGCCATCGTGCTGCTGAACGCCAAGGGCGAGCCGGTCGGCCGCCTGGACAATCAGCCCGGCAGCGCCGGCTCGGTCCGCGTCTATCACGCGCTGATCAAGCGCCACGGTCACATCGACCGCAAGGCCGCGCGCGAAGGTCTGGAACTGTACGCCGAACACACGCCGGACGCGCGCGCCAACCCGGGCAAGCATCCCAATATCGACCGCCTGCTGTCCATCGCCGAGGCCGACGCCCCCGGCCTGCGCGCGCGCCTGGTGCTGAGCCAGGACGATTGACGCCGCGCGCCAGCGCGCGCAAACAAAAAGCCCGCTCGAATGAGCGGGCTTTTTGTTAAAGCGTTCCTGAAAGCAGGAATTAAGCTTCGGCAACCACCACGATCTTGATCGGGGTCACGACGTCGTGATGCAGAGCGATCTCGATGTCGTACTCGCCGATGGCCTTGAACGGGCCGTTCGGCAGGCGAACTTCGGCGCGCTTAACCGCAACGCCGAAGGCGGTCACGGCTTCAGCCACGTCGGCGTTGGTCACGGAACCGAACAGACGGCCGTCAACGCCGGCTTTCTGAGCGATGGTGACAACGGCTTCGTTCAGCTTCTCGGCACGGACCTTGGCATCGGCCAGGATCTCGGCTTGCTTGGCTTCCAGTTCGGCGCGACGAGCTTCGAACTGTTTCAGGTTGGCTTCGGTAGCGCGCTTGGCTTTGCCTTGCGGGATCAGGAAGTTACGGCCGTAACCATCCTTGACTTTAACCACATCACCCAGTTGACCCAGGTTGGCAACTTTTTCGAGCAGAATGATTTGCATCTTTTAAGTTCCTTTTCCCGGCTTAGTGCTGGTCGGTGTACGGCAGGAAGGCCAGGAAGCGAGCACGCTTGATAGCAGTGGTCAGCTGACGCTGGTAGCGGGCCTTGGTGCCGGTGATGCGAGCCGGAATGATTTTGCCGTTTTCGGCGATGAAGTCTTTCAGGAGATCAACGGATTTGTAGTCGATTTCCTTGATGCCTTCTGCCGTGAAGCGGCAGAACTTCTTGCGCTTGAAGAGTTGACGAGCCATTTTGACTAACCTTTTACAAATTCAACATATTCGATATTGAGTACCAACCGCGGATTCCTGAGGCTGCGCTGGGACAGAAAGCCGGTGAGATTCACCGTGTTTCCCGCCAGTTTCCCGGAAAACTTCCGGGCTTCTTCGCCTATCAGCACGGCCTGTATTTCGCAGGCCACATCCCGATCAAAACCGTGAGCTGTCTGTCTGGACTGATGCTTGAGCCACATTTCCAGCACCGGCAAGCCGGCGGGGGTGTATCTCAGCGCATCCTCGCGGTCGACCGTGGCGGTCAGTACCAGACGGTTCTGCAAGACCTCGCTCCTCGCCGATTAGGCGGAAGCTTCAGCCTCGGCTGCCGGCTGCTGGGCGTCCAGCAGGTTCTTGGCCTTTTCGTCCTTCATCATCGGGGACGCTTCGGTAACCGCGCGCTCCAGCTTGATGGTCAGGTGACGCAGAACAGCGTCGTTGAACTTGAAGGCGTGTTCGATTTCGGCCAGGGTCTCGGACTGGCACTCTACGTTCATCAGAACATAGTGAGCCTTGTGCAGCTTCTGGATCGGGTAAGCCAGTTGACGGCGGCCCCAGTCTTCCAGACGGTGGATCTTGCCCTCAGCGGCCAGAACCATGCCCTTGTAGCGCTCGATCATGGCCGGAACCTGTTCGCTCTGGTCCGGGTGGACGATGAACACGATTTCGTAATGACGCATGTTAACTCCTTGTGGCTATTGAAGCCTTTTGCCATGCAGTTGCAAAAGGCAAGGGGTTGAAACCGCAGCATTCTACGCGCTTAAACCACCGCAAGCAAATAAATCAGGGGCTTCCGCGCCGCGTGGTCGTGACTCTGTGGCGCAGGCAACGACTTGGCGTCAGCCCGCGTCTCGCCAAACAGGGCATCAGACCCTGTTCTAAACCTGGCGCGCAAGAGCGGGATAGGTGAAAACGGCTAAAACATAGGAATGCACTCGTGTGCATATGAGCGGTTCTGAAGATGTTTTCAAGGCCGCATCGTCTACGCGCAGCGGACTCTGAACAGGTTCTCAGAGTTTTTTGTCGCGCGTGATATCCACCACCACGCCATTGCGTAACGTCACCGTGGTGGTGTACGGAATGGTGTCGTCGGCGATCCAGGACAGCGCGCGGGTATTGGACTCGGTCACTCCCGTCGCGCTCTTGGTCTTGGTGGTCGGGCCGTCGCTGCTGTAATCCGGCGCGCCGGCCTGGGACACCAGCTCGGCCTCGGACATGCCGTTGTGCAACTTGATATACACCTCGAACGGGATGGGCGCGGCCGTGGCCAGCGTCGAAGCGGCCAATAGCAGGCCGGCAAGCACGCGTTTCATATTGGCATCCTTCATCGTGCGCCGATCAGCGCACTTTCTTGACCACGTCTATCAGTTCGGTGACCATTCCGGTGGCGTCGCCCTGCTGCAGCGCCCGCGTCACACAGCCCTTCATATGGTTTTCCAGCAATTGCATGGACACCGCGTCCAGCGCCGACTTCACCGCCGCCACTTGGGTCAGGATGTCCACGCAGTAGCGGTCCGCTTCCACCATGCCGCTGATGCCGCGCACCTGGCCCTCGATGCGCGCCAGCCGTTTGATCAGCGCCGCCTTGCCCGGCTGCACCACGGTTTTGTCGGAAAGCTGCGCCAGCTCTTCGCAGCAGCCGTCCGGCGTTTTTTCTCGCGTCATGTCGATCCCGAATCTCCAAACCCTAATCCAAACCATCCCAAGCCTTGTTCCGCCCGCCGGCGGCGGACGGAAGCACGGCTCATTGTGACGCAGTTGCGCGCGGACGCCTAGGGCTGCACCCGCAGCATGCCCATCATCCCGGCATCCTCATGCTCCAGAATGTGGCAGTGGAACATGCGCAGGCCCGGCATGTCCTGGCGGAAACGCAGCCGCAAGGTCTCGCCGGCGGAGACATTGGCCACATCGCGCCAGGCCAGGAAGGATTCCTCGCGCCAGACACCGTTGTTGCGGCGCGCCAGCACCTGGAACTGGGTGCCGTGGATGTGGAAGGGATGATCCATATCCGCCTGGTTATCGATGTCCCACTCTTCCACCTGGCCAACCTTGCCGTGGAAATCCACCCGCTCCATGTCGAAGGTCTTGCCATTGATCAGGAACATCGCCTGCGGATTGGCCATGTCCTCGGACAACACCACCCTGCGCCGCAGCGCCGGCGCGCCCAGCGGCGCGATCTCGCGCAGCCGCGCCGGCAGCGCGGCGGTCTTCCGCGCCGGCCCCTGCCGCAGGCTGAGCAGGTTCAGCGTCGCCTCCTGCTCGGCCGACATCATCTTGCCGCGCCGATACGGCAGGGCCAGCAGGCCGGCGCCGTGACCTGGCGCGAAGCGTCCGGTCACCACCAGTTCGGCGCGCGCGCCGGGCGGCAGCAGCACGCTGTCCACGCGGAGCGGCCGCTGCAGCAGGCCGCCGTCGCTACCCACCAGTTCCAGTTCGTGGCCGGGCAGGACCAGCTTGAGCACGCGCGCGCTGCTGGCGTTCCAGACCCGCCAGCGCTGGCGCTCGCCGACGCCCAGCGTCAGATGCGGCCGCCAGGCGCCGTTGACCAGCAGGAACTGGCCTTCGCGGCCGTCCATGCGATCGGCGTCGCTATTGGCCGCGATCTTGCCGTCGGCGTCCAGCTTCAGGTCCGACAACACCAGCCTTTGCTCCGGCAAGTGGGCCAGCGGGTCCTTGCGGCTCTTGACCACGAACACGCCGGCCAGGCCCATATACACTTGCTCGGCAGTATGGCCGTGCGGGTGCGGGTGATACCAGTAACTGCCGGCGCTGTCTTCCGGCAGCGTGAAGCGGTATTCGCGGCTCTGTCCCGGTAGCACCGGGTCTTGCGGATTGCCGTCCTGTTCCGCCGGAATCGGCAAACCGTGCCAATGAATGGTGGTGGGCTGGGACAGATGGTTTTCGAAGTGCAAGCGCACCTCGTCGCCTTCGAACACCTCTATCGCCGGCCCCGGCACCTGGCCGTTATAACTCCAGAACACGGTGGCGGGCTTGCCCGGCAACAAGGGCAAGGCCTGCGCGCCGGCGCTGAGCGCCGCGCTGAACACGCCGGGCAAGGCGCTCTGATTACGCAGCAGCGGCAGGGCCGGCAAAGCCAGGCCCGCCGGCAAGCCCAAAGCGGCCGCGGCCGGCATCGTTTCGGCGTCCATCACGCCATGCCCCATCGCCGCATGATCCACCGCCGCGGGCGTTGCCGCCCAGGCCTGCCGCAACAACGGAACCAGAGCCAACGCCGCGCCGGCGCCGATGAATCCACGTCTATCCATCACTGCACTCCCCTCTCGCAAATAGGATACCCAGGTAAGGTATCAACAAGACTACGGCGGCGCCAGATCGGTTCCGTATTCTGTCTACTTTTTTAGGCTCGCATCTGATCACAGTCAAACCCCGCGCCCAAGAAAAAGCCCCCGAGGACGGGGGCTTGGCGGTGCGGGCGGCCAGGGATCAATCGGCCTTGGCCTGGGCCAGCGTGCGTTGGCGGCGGCTTTCCGACAGCACCATGCCGGCGGACACCGACACGTTCAGGCTTTCCACGGTGCCGAACATCGGGATGGACACCAGCACGTCGCAATGCTCGCGGGTCAGCCGACGCATTCCCTCCCCTTCCGAGCCCATCACCCAGGCCAGCGCGCCGGCGGCATCGCAGTGGTAGAGGTCGGTATCCGCTTCCATGGTGGTGCCGGCGATCCAGATGCCGGCGTCCTTCAGGTCGCGCAGCGTGCGCGCCAGATTGGTCACCGTGATATAGGGCATCACCTCGGCGGCGCCGCACGCCACCTTGGACACAGTGGCATTGAGGCCGGCGGAGCGGTCCTTGGGCGCGATCACCGCGTGCGCGCCCATCGCGTCGGCCACCCGCAGGCAGGCGCCCAGATTGTGCGGATCGGTGACGCCGTCCAGGATCAACAGCAAGGGCGGCTCGCTCAGATTGTCCAGCACGTCGTCCAGGTGCACGAAGTTGCGGCTGGCGTCTATCGTCGCCGCCACGCCCTGGTGGCGGGCGTTGCCGCTCATGCTGTCCAGGCGCTCCTTGTCGACGATGTGCAGCTTGATGCCTTCCTCGGCGGCCTTGTCCAGCACCGCCTTGGCGCGGGCGTCGTGGCGGCCGCCGGCCAGCCAGATCTCCAGCAGGCTCTTGGGGTTCTGCCACAGGCGGGCATTGATGGCGTGAAAGCCGTGGATCAGGCGTTTGTTGCTCATGGCGATTCTCGAATGACAATCCCGCCATTTTAGAGCGCGCCGCCGCCGAGGGCAAAACCGGCGTGCGCTCAGCTGCCCAGCACCTCCACCCCGGACGCCAGCGCCAGTTGCCGCTGCTCGCCGGCGGCGGCGATGGCGGCGAGCAAGGCCGGCAGTTCCGCCGCCGGCACCGGGCGGCCGAAATGATAGCCCTGCAGCACCGCGCAGCCCTTGCTGGTGAGGAACTGCGCCTGACGCTCGTGCTCCACTCCCTCGGCCACCACCTGGAATTGCAGCTTGCGCGCCAGCGCCAGGATGGCCTCGGCGATGGCGGCGTTGTCGCCGTCGTCCGGCAGGCCCTCGACGAAGGATTGATCGATCTTCAAGGTATCCAGCGGAAAACGCTTCAGGTGGGACAGCGAGGAATAGCCGGTGCCGAAGTCGTCGATGGACAGGCCCACGCCCAATGCCTTCAACTCGCCCAGCTGGCGCACCGCCTCGACGGGATTCTGCATGATCATGCTTTCGGTGATTTCCAGCTCCAGCCGCGCCGCGGACAACCCCGCCGCGCGCAGCGCCTCCGCCACCTTGAACGGCAGCAACTGCTGTTCGAACTGGCGCGCCGACAGATTCACCGCCAGCCGCGGCACCGCCACGCCCTGACGGTCCCAGACCGCCAGTTGGCGGCAAGCCTCTTGCAGCACCCAGTCGCCGATGGGCTTGATCAGGCCGGTTTCCTCCGCCAACGGAATGAAACGGGCCGGCGGCACCAGGCCCAGCTGCGGATGACGCCAGCGGATCAGCGCCTCCGCCCCCAACACCCGGCGGCTGAGCGCTTCCACCTGCGGCTGGTAATGCAGCTCCAGTTCGCCGCGCTCCAGCGCCAGGCGCAGGCCATTTTCCAGCAGCAGACGCTCGAAGGTCTGGGTGTTCATTTCCGCGGCGAAGAACTGATAAGTGTTCTTGCCCGCTTCCTTGGCGCGGTACATCGCCACGTCCGCGTTCTTGAGCAGGGTCTGGGCATCGGTGCCGTCGTTGGGAAAGACGCTGATGCCTATGCTGCCGGTGACGTAGACTTCGTGGTTCTCCAGCCGCAGCGGCTGGCCCAGCGCCGCCAGCGTGTCCTCGGCGGCGGCCACCAGCGCGGCGGCGTCCTTGAAGCCGGTCATCAGCAGGGTGAATTCGTCGCCGCCCAACCGCGCCAGCAGGCCGCGCGCGCCGACGGCGCGTTGCAGGCGCAACGCGGTCTCGCGCAGCAGCTCGTCGCCGGCCTGGTGGCCGAAGGAGTCGTTGATCAGCTTGAAGCGGTCCAGATCGATGAACATCAGCGCCAGCGAGCCGTTGACGCAATCCAGGCTGATGATGGCCTCGTCCAGCCGCGCGGTCAGGCTGCTGCGGTTGGGCAGCTGCGTCAGCGGGTCGTGATTGGCCAGGAACTGCAAGCGCTCCTCGGCTTGCTTGCGCAGGGTGATGTCGGAAAACACCGCCACATAATTGCTGAGCTCGCCGCCGGCGTCGCGCACCGCCGAGATCGACAGCTCGGCCGGATACCATTCGCCGTTCTTGCGCCGGTCCAGCATCTCGCCCTGCCAGTGGCCGCCGTCGGCCAACGCTTCCAGCATCGCCAGCCGGCCCAGTTGTTTCTGATCGCCGAAAATCCGCGACACCTTGCCCAGCGCCTCGGCCTCGGCATAACCGGTGATGCGGCTGAAAGCGTGATTGACCGCGATGATGCGCGCCTCGGCGTCCATCAGCAGAATGCCTTCCGCCGAGTTCTCGAACACCTTGGCAGCCAGCCGCAGATTGGCGTCCGCCGCCAGGCGCTCGGAAATATCCATCACCACGCCGATGATGGCCTTCTTGCCCCCGTAGTCGAACAAGCGGCTGTGGATTTCCACATCCACCACCACGCCATCCTTGCGCACCGCGCGCGTGCCGTACTGCAGCACCGCGATGTTCTCGCGATAGCGCTTGACGATCTGCTGACGGATGCGCACCGCCTCGCCCGGCACCAGCAACTGCTCCAGGCCCATGCCTTCCAGTTCCTTGGGCGGGTAGCCGACAATGGCGGCCAGCTTGGGATTGGCGTACACCAGCCTGTCGTCCTGCAGGATGTAGATGCCCACCAGCGACTGCTCCACCAAGGCGCGATAGCGCTCTTCCGCCTCGCGCTTGGCCTTCTGCGCCTGGCGGGTCTGGGTGATGTCGGTATCCACGCTGCCGACACCGGCCGGGCGGCCATCGGCGTCGAACAAGGGAAACTTGGTGACCAGCAGATGGCTGAGCACGCCGTTGAACAGAAAGCTTTCCTCGAACTGGCGCGGCTCCAGGCAGGACAGCACCACCGCGTCCTGCTCGCGGATCTGGGCGGCGTCAATGCCGTCGAACAGCTCCTCCACCGTCAGCCCCTGCATGCCCTGCTGCGCGCGCCCCACCCGCCGCGCATAGGCGGCGTTGGCCAGCAGGAAACGGCCGTCCAGCCCTTTCAGCGACATCATATTGGGACTGTTGTTGACCAGGGACTCCACCCGCGCGCGGAACTCGCGCAAGGCGTTCTCGTTCTGACGGTGGCCGTCGGCCAGCACCGACACCAGCAGGGTGGCGCAACTCAAGGCCAGGGTCAGCGCCACCTCGCTGGCGCCGTTGAGCACGCTGGCGTGCATGGTCCATTGCGGCGCCAGCACATACAGCGACAACAACGCCACCACCCAGGCGCCGACCAACGCCGCGCCGCGAAAGCCGACACGGAAGGCCGCCCACAGCATCAGCGGGAAGAACACCAGCTGGCAAGGCAGCGAATAAGCGACGCTGCTGCCCAGCAAGCTGAACCAGAGCACGCCGGCCAAGGCCATGATCAGGCCGGTTTCCAGCGCCTGCCGCCGCGTGGGCGCGGCGCCGGCCGCGTACAAGGCCGGCGGCACGCACAAGGACAGCGCCAGGCCGGACACGCCCCAGGCCTGGGCCGCCCACGACCACAAGCCCTCCATGCCGAACCAGCGCCAGCCATCGCCGGCGGCCAGGCCGGCCAGCAGCACCGAGGGATAGCAGGCCAGGCGCAGCAATACCCGCAGCAGGTCCGCCGGCTGGCGCACCGCCAGCCCCTTCTCGCCGCGCAGACCGGCCGCGTACAGGCCGGGCACCAGCGCGTACAGGCTGATCAACAACAAAGCCGCCCATTGCGGTGACGACCACAATGTCAGCAAGGCAGCGGCCGGCAAGGGCCACCACCAGGCTTGGCGCCAGCCACGGCTCAAAAAGCGGTAGCTCCACACGCCGTGAGCCAGAAACGCCGCCAGCGAAAAACCCAATACCGGCTCGCGCGGCCAGAACGCCGTGCACGCCAGAAACCCCAGAAACACCGCCGCGTCCCGGCAGGCCGATCCGACTGTCACTCCACCCCGCCCCCATCCGCGCGGGCATCCCGCCGCGCGCCGAAATTATTTTCGCATCAAGGTATTATCAACATTCATGCCAAATGAAAAACAAAAGCACCCGGCTGACATACAATATATGCAATCGTCCGCGCAAACCAGACAATGGCGATGAAAAATATTCACCCCGCAAGCTCTTTTCCGCCAACCGCCGCCGCGCGCGCAAGCCCAAGCAACGGACCATCACGGACGGCTGCTATAATCGCGACACCGCCAAGCCCGTAACCGCCAAAACAGTGAAGCTGCATGTTGGATAACCTCCCGCGGATTCCCCCCGCCAGCCAGAAAACCCGTCACGGACGCCTGCCCGCCGGCCTGGACGCCAGCGTCGTCGCCCGCCTCGCCGCCGAGCGACGCCCCCTGCTCATCCTCACCGCCGACGCGCAATCGGCGCAGCGCCTGCAAGCCGAAGCGCCGTTCTTCGCGCCGGCATTGCGCGTGGCCCTGCTGCCGGACTGGGAAACCCTGCCCTACGACCACTTTTCCCCGCACGGCGAACTGGTCAGCGAACGGCTGGCCACGCTATGGCAAATCCATCAGCGCGAATGCGATGTGATCATCGCCCCGGTAGGCACCGCGATGACGCGGCTGGCGCCGATCAGCTACCTGCTGGGACGCACCTTCTTCCTGCAAGCCAAGCAAAGGCTGGACGTGGAACAGCTGCGCGCCAATATGGTCACCGCCGGCTATCATCACGTCACCCAGGTGATGGCCCCGGGCGAGTTCTCCATCCGCGGCGGCCTGATCGATCTGTTCCCGATGGGCTCGGCGCTGCCCTACCGCATCGATCTGTTCGACGACGAGATCGACAGCCTGCGCACCTTCGATCCGGACAATCAGCGCACCCTGTACCCGGTGCCGGAAATCCGCCTGCTGCCGGCGCGGGAATACCCGGCCGACGACAGCGGCGTCACCGCCTTCCGCCAGCGCTACCGCGAGCGCATCGAAGGCGACCCCAGCAAGAGCCGAATCTATAAAGACGTGTCCCAGGGCCTGTGGCCGGCCGGCATCGAATACTTCCTGCCGCTGTTCTTCGACGACACCGCCACCCTGTTCGACTACCTGGGCGACGACGCGCTGATCGTGCAGCACCACGATGTGCAGCAAGCCGCCACCGTCTTCTGGCAAGACGTGGAAGGCCGCTACGACATGGCGCGCGGCGACACCGAGCGCCCAGTGCTGCCGCCGGCCGACATCTTCCTGCGCCCGGACGAACTGATGGCGCGGCTCAAGCCCTATGCCCGCATCGAGCTGGCCGGCGACGGCGAACTGGCCGCCGACTGCGCGCCGCTGCCGCCGTTGGCGGTGGAGCGCCGCGCCGACAACCCGCTACATCTGTTGGACGCCTTCATCCGCGGCGGCCAGCAGCGCATCCTGATCACGGTGGAAAGCCTGGGCCGCCGCGAAACCGTGCATCAATTCCTGCAAGAGCACGGCATCAAGCCGCGTCCAGTGGACAACTGGGCGGAATTCCTCGCCGGCGACATGCCGCTGGCGCTGGCCGTGGCCCCGCTCTATACCGGCTTCGTGCTGTCCGACGCCGGCATCGCCGTGGTCACCGAATCCGAGCTCTACCAGCACGTGGCGCGCAGCCACACCCGCCGCAAGAGCGCGCGCGCCGGTTCCGACTCCATGCTGCGCGACCTGGCCGAAGTCAAGGCCGGCGATCCGGTGGTGCACGAACAGCACGGCATCGGCCGCTACGTCGGCCTGGTGTCCATGGACCTGGGCGAAGGCGAAACCGAGCTGATGCAGCTGGAATACGCCGACAGCGCCACCCTCTACGTGCCGGTCAGCCAGCTGCACCTGATCTCCCGCTACGCCGGCGGCGCGGCGGACCAGATCCACCTGCACAAGCTGGGCAACCCGGCCTGGGAGAAAGCCAAGAAGCGCGCGGCGGAAAAAGCCCGCGACACCGCCGCCGAGCTGCTCAACCTCTACGCCCAGCGCGCCGCGCGCGAAGGCCACAGCTTCAACCTGTCCCACCACGACTACGACGCCTTCGCCGCCGGCTTCGGCTTCGAGGAAACTCCGGATCAGGCCAGCGCCATCGAAGCCGTGGTGCAGGACATGTGCTCCGGCAAACCGATGGACCGGCTGGTCTGCGGCGACGTCGGCTTCGGCAAGACCGAAGTCGCGCTGCGCGCCGCCTTCGTCGCCGTCCTCGGCGGCAAGCAGGTGGCGGTGCTGGTGCCCACCACCCTGCTGGCGGAACAGCATTTCCAGAACTTCTCCGACCGCTTCGCCGACTGGCCGGTGAAAATCGCCGAGCTGTCCCGCTTCCGCAGCGCCAAGGAAAGCAAGGCCGCGCTGGCCGGCCTGGCCGACGGCGGCGTCGACATCGTCATCGGCACCCATAAACTGGTGCAGCCGGACATCCAGTTCAAGAACCTGGGCCTGGTCATCATCGACGAGGAACATCGTTTCGGCGTGCGCCAGAAAGAACAGCTCAAGCGGCTGCGCGCCAATGTCGACGTGCTGACGCTGACCGCGACGCCGATTCCGCGCACGCTGTCGATGGCGCTGGAAGGGCTGCGCGACTTCTCCGTCATCGCCACCGCGCCCAGCCGCCGGCTGGCGGTGAAAACCTTCGTCAGCCCGCTTGCCAATGGCGTGATCCGCGAAGCGGTGCTGCGCGAACTCAAGCGCGGCGGCCAGGTGTTCTTCCTGCACAATGAGGTGGACACCATAGAGAATATGCGGGAGAAGCTGGCGGAACTGGTGCCGGAAGCCCGCATCGGCGTGGCCCACGGCCAGTTGCGCGAGCGCGAGCTGGAACAAGTGATGCGCGACTTCCTACAACAGCGCTTCAATGTGCTGCTGTGCTCCACCATCATAGAAACCGGCATCGACATCCCCAACGCCAACACCATCCTGATCAACCGCGCCGACAAGTTCGGCCTGGCCCAGCTGCACCAGTTGCGCGGCCGCGTGGGCCGCAGCCATCACCAGGCCTACGCCTATCTGCTGACGCCGGACGGCATGACCAAGGATGCGATGAAGCGGCTGGAGGCCATCCAGATGTCCGAGGAACTGGGCGCCGGCTTCTATCTGGCGATGCACGACCTGGAAATCCGCGGCGCCGGAGAAGTGCTGGGCGAAGGCCAGTCCGGCGAGATGCAGGAAGTCGGCTTCGCGCTGTTCACCGAAATGCTCAAACAAGCGGTGCGCGACCTCAAGAAAGGCCGCACGCCGGACCTGGACGCGCCGCTGGGCGTCACCACCGAAATCAATATGCATAGCCCGGCGCTGCTGCCGGACGGCTACTGCCCCGATGTGCACGAACGGCTGGTGCTGTACAAGCGGCTGGCCACCTGCGAGAGCGAACAGGAAATCGACGATATCTACGAAGAACTGATAGACCGCTTCGGCCTGCCGCCGCAAACCGTCAAGACCCTGATAGACAGCCACCGCCTGCGCCTGCTGGCCAAGCCGCTGGGCGTGCAAAAGCTGGACGCCAGCGAAGTGGCCATCCAGGTTCATTTCATCAAGAACCCGCCGATAGACCCGATGAAGATCATCCAGCTGCTGCAGACCAAGCGCAATTACAAGCTGGCCGGCCAGGACAAGCTGCGGGTGGAGGCGAATATCGACGATGTGGCGCTGCGCGTGGTAAGGGTGAAAGAACTGCTGAAGGAATTGAGCGCCTAAACCCTGATATGGAGCCCTCCGCCAGTCACGCCAAAGGCATAAACGGCTGACACGCCCAAGCCAGCGGCATTCAGCCCAGAGGAAAGAAGAAAGCGCTTACTTGAGCAAGATCAAGACAAACGAGGACAGCGTTTCTGAGGCAAAACGTCTTGATCCTTGTTTTTTATGGAAAAATTACTGTCATTGGATTGAAACCGAAAACCCTGTGGATAACTTTGTTGATAAAACTGTGTAAATATGCTCTCAAGCCAGCATCCAGGCTGCTTCGACCTGCATGCCATCCTGGATAAGAAAACAATCAAGTTATTGATTTTATTGTGTTTTTAACAGATATCAAACGCTACGCAACGCGCGCGGCAACTTGCTTTATCTGAAAATTTTTTCCGCCCTCCGCTGTGGATCACTTGACAACCATGTTTTTTACCGCACCCCAGAACGACGTCATCAGCGTCTCCTCCCTCAACCGTATGGCGCGCGACCTGCTGGAAAGCGGTCTGCCGCCGATGTGGATAGGCGGCGAGATTTCCAACCTCACGCTGGCCGCTTCCGGCCACGCCTATTTCTCGCTGAAAGACGGCGGCGCGCAGGTGCGCTGCGTGATGTTCCGCGGCAAGGTGGCGCAGCTGCCGTTCCGCCCGGCCGAAGGCATGCAAGTGGAACTCAAGGGCACCGTCACCCTGTACGAGGCGCGCGGCGACTTCCAGATCAACGTCGACCAGATGCGCTCCGCCGGCCTGGGTCGGCTGTACGAGGCCTTTGAAAAGCTCAAGGCCAAGCTGCAGGCGGAAGGCCTGTTCAACCCGGCGCGCAAACGCCCGCTGCCGGCCCACCCAGCCGCCATCGGCATCGTCACCTCGCCCGCCGCCGCCGCGCTGCGCGACGTGGTCAGCACGCTGCGCCGCCGCATGCCCGCCATCCCACTGATTCTCTACCCGGCCCAGGTGCAGGGCGAAGGCTCCGCCCAGCAAGTGGCCGACGCCATCCGCCGCGCCGGCGAACGGCGCGAAGTGGACGTGCTCATCGTCTGCCGCGGCGGCGGCAGCATAGAAGACCTGTGGTCGTTCAACGAGGAAATCGTCGCCCGCGCGGTGGCCGCCAGCCCCATCCCCACCGTCAGCGGCGTCGGCCATGAAACCGACTTCACCATCTGCGACTTCGTCGCCGACAAGCGCGCGCCCACGCCCACCGCCGCCGCGGAGCTGGTCTCGCCCAGCCGCGAGCACCTGAACGCCCAGCTCGAAACCGCCAAGCGCGGTCTGGAGCGCGCGCTCGGCCGTCTGCTCACCGACAAATCCCAGCAACTGGACTATCTGGCGCGCCGGCTGGCCCACCCCGGAGAAAAACTGCAGCGCCAGCGCGAGGCGCTGCAGCGCCAGCAAGAACGGCTGCAACGCCGGCTGGGCGGATTGTTCGAACAACGGCGCTGGGCGCTGCAACTAGCGGACAGCAAGCTGCAACGCCACCGGCCGGATCTGGCGCACACAGCTCAGACGCTGGAGCGGCTGCAAGGCCGGCTGCAACGCGCGCGCCAGGACTTGCTCAGCCGCCAGGCCCAGAAGCTTGACACCCTGGCCGCCACCCTGCTGGCGCTCAATCCGGAAGCGGTGCTCGCCCGCGGCTACGCCATCGTGCAGAAACAGGATGGCACCGCGGTCAAATCCCCGGCCGAGCTGCGCAACCACGAGCGGGTTTCCCTGCGTCTGGCGGAAGGCAGCACCGAGGCCGTGATCGAGCATCCGCAAGGCGCGCAACCCAGCTTGTTCTGACGCCGCCGGCGCCCGCGCACGCGGGCGCCGGCGAAAAGCCGCACACCCCCATTGCCGCTTACGATCAGAAATATCCAAGAGGACGCTCAGCCAGCGCCAGCATGACATCCTCCCACTGCCCGGTGTGCCCATAGCAGACCATTGCCATGCCGGGCCGGCAACGCCGGCGCCGGGCTTAAAACTTCAAGCGCCATCCTCCCCCCCAATCAATGCTGCGCCGGGCATGACCAAAGTCTCGCAGGCTCAAGCAATTTATGCGCTTGGGTTCAAGCTATGCTAGCATCCGGCCCCTAGCGCGGCCCGCGTCCGCCCCCTCCAGTCTCCGCTAGGGAAGCCTCATGTCGCCAGTACACAAGTGGGAAATCACCGTCGCCGCCGGCGGCTACTACCCCGATCTCGCCCACAACTTCTTCGGCAACGACATCGACCTGGGCTATGAAAACGACCACATCGGCATGCAGTTCTACGCCTATTCCCGCCATATCGACGAACTGGACGATCCCGAGCACGTTTCCCAACGTCTCTACAGCCTGCAACTGCTGCTCAACGGCGCCTTGCGCGCCGCCACCGGCAATATAAACAGCATGCCGATCCAGTTTCTGGGCTTCAGCGCCCACGAGGACGGCGGCTTTCACTCCATCAGCGCCCAACAGATAGAAGAACACCCGTTCAGCCGCAACCCGAGGATAGACCAGATCCACACCCGCTACGAAAACCCGCGCCAGCGCTACCCGTCCCACCTGCTCTACCTGTGCAAGCGCGATCCCGATCTGCGCGACCTGCTCTTCCTGCTGGGCCTGATTTCCACCTGCACCACGCTGGAAAAAGTGCTGACCTGGAGCACCTTGTACAAGATACTGGACAGCGTCAAACACCATGCCAAGGCCATGGGCGCCGCCATCGACGCCTTCGCCGACCCGGAGCAGCTCAGCCTGTTCACCGCCGCCTGCAACAACACCAGCATTCTCGGCATCTATGCGCGCCACGGCGCGTCGGAAAACCCGCCGCCCAAGCGCGTGATGACCGACATCGCCGAAGCCAGCGCGCTGATCGCCGGCATGACCGCGCGCTTTTGCCGCAGCTATATCGCGACGAAACACCCTTGAACCGGTTCACCATCGTTCAGCAGTGCCTTGCAGCGTTGCGCGGAACACCTCGGCTCCGACACGCCCAAGGGCCAGATATTGGCTAGCCGGAAACTGAGCTAGAGAGCCTTGTCCATCTCCCGGCAGTCCATTTCCACGCCATCGGCCAGCGGCTGCCGCGCCGCCGCGCCCAGCCTATACCCCATGGCCTGGTAAAAACCCAATGCGTTCAGCGATGCCTTGAGCGTGACGCGGGCACAGCCGGCCTGCCGCATCGCCTCTTCCGCCGCGCCCAACAGGCGCTGGCCCAAACCCAGGCCGGTGCAGGCCGGGTCCACGTACAGCGCCTGCATCAGGCCCTGTTCCGGCGCGCAGATGGCGAAACCGCCCAAGCGGCCCTCGGCCGCAGCCAGCAGCACCCGCCGTTCCGGAGCGGCAATCGTCTGCCGCATCCACGCGGCGCGCGCGGGACTGGGCGGCGGCGACCAGGCTGCGCGCACTGGCGATGGGTAGAATGATGACGCTATCGCCTGCACCGCGCGGAAATGCAGCTGGATCAAACCTTCGGCATCCTGCGCCAGCGCGGAACGGATTTGAAACAATGACGGAGATTCGGAGAGAAGCAAGGACATGGCGATGCCGGCAGTGAATGAGCGATGAAGCCACCCTAAGCCAAGCTGCCACATCCGGCAACGCCATTCGCATTGTTCCGCCCTTGCCGCCGGATGCTTGGACATGCACTAAGCACACAATGCTTTCGAACAACTGCTGACGGCGCCGGGTCAGCCTGAACCCTAAGAGCCTGTTCAAGGTCTCGCGGGCAAGAACGAGACAAGGCCTTGCGGCTGAAAAAGCGGAATGTACACGTGGCACATCAGCATTTCGAAAATGTTTTCACCGCCTGCCTCAACCGGGTTTTGCATTGATGCGCGAAGCGCTCACTTGGCTTGCAACAGGTCCGCCAGGTGCACGTCCACTCCGGCGGCCACGCCCACCGCGTTGACGTGATCGAAATAATCGTACCAGCCGCTGGCGCGGATGCCGGCCAGCATCGCCTCACAGGCCTCTTGGTCAGGCAGGCTCCAAACGCCCAGGAAGCGATAGGGCGCCGCCTGATCCGCGTCGGCGGCGATCTGGCTCAAGGTCAGCAGTTGAATGCCCAGGCCGGGCAGCGCCTCGATATTGCTTTTGACCTGATCCAGGAAGTCGGTGCGGTGCAAAAAACTCAGGGCCAGCCAGGCCGGCTTTGGGTTGTACAGTTCCACCAGGTAGTGCGCCATTAGAGAATCTCCGTGAGTGTGAACGGCCTAAGAACCTGTTTACGATCTGCTGCGCGTCGGCGATACGGCGTTGAAAACAAGCTCAAAATGCTCATGTACCACCTGTACATTCCGCTTTCTCCGCTGTTTTCGCCTTGCCTCGCCTTAGCTCGCGAGATCGTAAACACGTTCTAAGCCGCGGCCCACTGATTAAGCCGCGCGCCGCTTCGCCTGTCATTGCATCTTATTGCCAGCTGAAAAACTTTAATGTTATAAAAAGCACCCGCCCGCTCCCATTGAAATTTACAAGAGCGGCGTTCAGCCACCGCGGCCACGGCCGCGCCAGCCAACTCCCCCAACAAGAGCATTCCGCGCGCGAACCCGCTGCCTGGCAGCAGCCGGGCGCCAGCGGCATTGCCACCGCAGGACAAAGATCCATCATGCAGTGTAGACACGCCCTATTGCTGTCGCTGGCCGCCTTGAGCGCAAGCCTGGCGGCGGCGCCCCTGCCTTCTTACGACTTCGCCGTCAAAGACCCGTGGGAAACGCGCTCCAAGCCGTCGATGAAGGCGAAGGACAAAACCGATAAAGCGCTCAAGTACAAGGGCGCGGTGCAATTGAAGAACCTGGACGCCGGGCCCGACTTTTCGGTCAAGGCCGAGATACGCTCCCCCAGCCTGCTGGAACGGACGCAAAAAGAGCGGATGCAGCACTGCATCGGCGCGAACCCGCCGCCGGGCTGCCCGGGTTTCAAGCCGCTGCCGCACTGCTTCGGCCAAAACAACTGCGCCCAGCATGCGCCGCCGCCAGCCTATCCGCTCAGCGGCCCCACGCGGCAGCAAGCCGGCGATTACTCGCTGCACGGCAGTTGGCTGCCGCGTTAAGAACCTGTTTACGATCTGCTGCGCGTCGTGGAGGGTGACACGGTGAGTACGGCTTCAGAATGCTCATGTACCCTATGTACACTCCGTTTTTTCGCTCGTTTTTGCCTTGTCTCCCCTTAGCTCGCAAGATCGTAAACACGTTCTAAGAACCTGTTCAAAGTCTGCTGCGCTTCGGCGATACGGCGTTGAAACCAAGCTCAAAATGCTCATGTACCACGTGTACATTCCGCTTTTTCGCTCGTTTTCGCCTTGTCTCGCCCTTGCTCGCGAGACTTTGAACAGGCTCTAAGACCCAAAAAAACCCGCTCCTTGAGAGCGGGTTTTTCATCACAGCCTGCGTCCATCAAACTCAGCGAGCGTTCTGCGCCAGCCGCGCCACTTCCTCGGCGCTGCGCTTGTTGTAGCCCAACAGATAATAAGCCACCACCAGGAAGGCCAGCCAACCCGGGCCGATGATCAAGGCGATGCGGGTGTCCGGGAAGTAAGCCATCAAGCCCACCACCAAGACCAGGAAACCCATGGCGATATAGGAGCCATACGGCCAGAACGGCATCTTGTAGGCCAGCGTCGCCAGTTGTTCGCGGCTCAGGGTGCGGCGGAAGCGCAGTTGGGCCAGCAGGATGATGACCCAGGTCCAGATCGCGCCGAAGGTGGAAATGGCGGTCAACCAGGTGAAGACTTCCTTGGGCGCCAGGTAGTTGAGCAGCACGCCCATCAGCAACGCGAACACCGACATCAGCAGCGCGAACACCGGCACGCCCTGGCGCGACACCTTGGCGAAAATCGGCAGCGCCTGCTGTTGCTGAGCCAGGTTGTACAACATGCGGCCGGTGCTGAAGATGCCGCTATTGCAGGAAGACAGCGCGGCGGTGAGCACCACGAAGTTGATGATGCCGGCGGCGGCGGGAATGCCCAGCTGCTCGAAGGTGAGCACGAAGGGGCTGCCGCGGGTGCCCAGCTCGTTCCACGGATAAATCGCCAGGATCACGAACAGCGCGCCGATGTAGAAGATCAGAATGCGCCAGAACACCGAATCCACCGCGCGGGCCAGCGCTTTCTTCGGGTTCTTGGCTTCGCCGGCGGTCAGGCCCAGCATTTCCACGCCCAGATAGGCGAACATCACCATTTGCAGCGACATCAGCACGCCGCTGAAGCCGTTGGGCATGAAGCCGCCGTGGCTCCACAAATTGGAAATGCCGGTGGCCACGCCGCCGTGGCCCAGTCCGAACATGATCATGCCCAGGCCGCCGATGATCATCAGCACGATGGTGACGATCTTGATCAGCGCGAACCAGAACTCGAATTCGCCATAGGCCTTGACCGCGATGAAGTTGACGCCGCCCATGGCCACCAGCGCGGCCAGCGCCCAGTACCAGGCCGGAATGTCCGGGAACCAGATGCCCATATAGACGCCGACGGCGGTGATTTCCGCCATGCAGGTGACCAGCCACAGAAACCAGTAATTCCAGCCGGTCAGATAGCCCGCCAAGGGGCCGAGGTAATCCAGCGCGTAGCGGCTGAAGGAACCGGCCACCGGGTTGTGAATCGCCATTTCGCCCAGCGCGCGCATGATCAGGAAGATGGCGAAGCCACCCAGCGCATAGGCCAGCATGATGGCGGGACCAGCCATCTTGATGGCGGTGGCCGATCCCAGAAACAGGCCGACGCCAATGGTGGCGCCCAGGGCCATGAGGTTGATATGCCGCTCTTCCAAGCCCCGATGCAGGGTGTCTTGAGCAGGTTGCATAGTTGCTCCTTTAACTGTCTTTGTATTGCGTAAGGGTGATGGCAGGAGCGCCGCGTGGCCGCGCCGCTGCCGATGCTATGGCTTGGGATTGTCGTTATGGCCCATAACACAGGGGCTCGAGATTACCTCAAGACCTTTGTCATGTCATGTTTCAGAATAAGCATGCGCACAAAAAGCATAAATGCGGCGTTTGATGGCGCATCGCGGCGCGCAAGCCGGCGTCAGCCGTCCTTGTCGCCCGCGCGGCGGTCCCAACTGCTATCAATAAAGCATTGAATCCATTGCCAGAACCTGGAGCGCGAAGCCATGCGGTACAACAGCATAGGCATGAAACTCAAACTGGTTTTCATGCTCATCATGTCGGTCTTGCTGGCGATATTCGGCGCGCTGGATTACTGGCGCACCCAGCAGGAATTGCGTCACGCGCTGGACGGCGAGGTGGCCGCGGTCGGCAAGCGGCTGGCCGCCAATCTGGCCGGACCGATGTGGAACTTCGACAATACCCAGGGCCGGCGGGTGGTGGAGGCGGAAATGAGCATGGCCGCGCTCAGCGGGGTGTTCGTCCGCGACGCCAACGGCGCGGCATTCGCCGGCTACCGCCGCGATGCCGGGGGCGCATTGCTGAGCGGCGGCGCGCCGCCGCCGGAGGCCGACCTGACGCAGGGCTTTCCAATCGTCTTCCACGACGGCGCCGGCACGCGCCAGGTCGGCAAACTGACCCTGCAGGTTTCCACCGACGGCATCCGCCAGCAGCTGCGCGCGGTGCTGTGGCGGGTAGCGGCGGAAATCCTGCTGCTGGCCCTGGCCACGCTGCTGCTCTTGTCGCTGCTGCTGCGGCGCTTGCTGCAGCAGCCGATACGCGAAGTGAGCCAGGCGCTGCACGCGATCGCCGACGGCGACCTGACCGCGCCGCCGCGCTACCACAGCCGGGACGAGCTGGGCGACCTGGCGGAATCGACGCGGCGGCTGGTGAGCAAGCTGGCCGGCATTCTCGCCCATATCGACGCCTTTTCCGCCGACCTGGCCAATGCCGCGCGTCAGATCAGCCAGGCGGTGGACACGCTGAGCCAGCAGGCATCGGAGCAGGCCAACAATATCGACAAGAGCAGCGCCAGCCTGGAGCAGATTTCTTCCTTTGTGTGGAAGAATCGGGATTACGCCAAAAACACGGACCAGATGGCCAGCGACAGCAGCAAGCACGCAGCGGCCGGCGGCCAGGCGGTGGACGAAACCATCAGCGCGATGTGGGATATCGCCAACAAGGTTTTGATCATCGACGATATCGCTTATCAAACCAATCTGTTAGCGTTGAACGCCGCGATCGAGGCGGCGCGCGCCGGCGAGCACGGCCGCGGCTTCGCGGTGGTGGCCGGCGAGGTGCGCAAGCTGGCCGCGCGCAGCCAGCAGGCGGCCAAGGAGATCAGCCAGCTGACGCAGAGCAGCGTGCAGCGCGCCGAGCATGCCGGCGAACTGTTCCAGCAGATGTTGCCAGCGATCCAGAACACCGCCAGCTTGGTGCAGGAAATCAATAAATCGTCCAACCAGCAGGCATTGCAGGTGGAGCAGATCAACCAGGGCGTCAGCCAGATCAGCCGTTCGATGCAGGCCAACGCCTCGGCGTCGGAACAGCTGACCGCCACCGCGCGCGGCATGAGCGAGCAGGCGGCGGAGCTGGCGCAAACCATAGGCTATTTCAGGTATTGATGCGGTTTAGCGTTTTGATCCGTTTATGTCCGGTACTGGTGGCCGCCTTGTGCGGCCAGGCGCGCGCGCAGCCGGTTGTCACGCTGGCCTCGCTGGAGTGGCCGCCTTACGCCGGCGCCCAACTACCGGAGCGGGGCTTGAGCACGGCGACGCTGGCGCGGATTTTCCAGGCCGCCGGCTATACGCTGGAAGTGAAGTTCTACCCCTGGGCGCGCGCGGTGGCGGCCGCGCGGCACAAGCCCGCGGTGATGGGGTATTTCCCAGAATACGACGCGGCGGAAGTGCGCCGCCACTTCATCTGCTCCGACCCCATAGGCCATGGCCCGCTGGGCCTGGCGCAACGCAAGGGCCAGCGCCTGCGCTGGCGCGAAGTGTCGGACCTGGCCGCCTACCGCGTCAGCGTGGTGCAGGATTACGTCAACAACTACCAACTGGACCGCAATATTGCCGAGGACAGACAGCGCTTCGACCCGGCGCCGGACGACGGCAGGAATCTGCTGAAGCTGGCCAGCGGCAGCATAGACCTGGCGGTGATAGACCAGAACGTTTTCCACTATCTGCTGCGCCACGACTCGCTGGTGCGACACATCGGTCAAAGGCTGGAGATGAATCCGCGGCTGCTGGAAACCAAGACGCTGCATGTCTGCTTCAAACCGGGGCGGGACGGCGAACGCCTGGCCGCCATTGTCAACCGCGGCCTGAAAATCCTGCGCCAAGACGCCCGTTGAGCCAAGCGCCGCGCGAGCGCGCCGCTTGGCCGGCCACCAGGCTCACACCGCCTTGAGCTTGCCCTTGGCCGGACGCGTTTCCGGCTTGGCTTCCGCCTCTGCCTCGCGCTCCCAGCTTTCCTTGTAAGCGCGACCGTAATAGCTGTCCAGCAGCAGTTGCTTCAGTTCGCTGATCAGCGGATAGCGCGGGTTGGCGCCGGTGCACTGATCGTCGAAGGCGGCTTCCGCCAGCAGGTCCACCTTGGCCAGGAAATCGGCCTCGGCCACGCCGGCGGCCTGGATCGAGGCTGGAATGCCCAGCGTGCGCTTGAGTTCGTCCACCCATTCGATCAGCTTCTCCACCCGCTCATGATCGCGGCTGGCCTCCAGGCCCAGGTAGCGGGCGATCTCGGCGTAGCGCGCCACGCTCTTGGGGCGGTCGTACTGGCTGAAAGCGGTCTGCTTGGTGGGCACGTCGGCAGCGTTGTAGCGGATCACATTGCTGATCAGCAACGCATTGGCCAGGCCGTGGGCCAGGTCGAATTCCGCGCCTATCTTGTGCGCCATCGAGTGGCAGACGCCGAGGAAGGCGTTGGCGAAGGCGATGCCGGCGATGGTGGCGGCGTTGTGCACCTGTTCGCGCGCCTTGGGGTCGCCGGCGCCGTTGCGGTAAGCGGACGGCAGGTAGTCCTTGAGCAGCTTCAAGGCCTGCAAGGCTTGCGGATCCGAATACTCGTTGGCCATCACCGAAACATAGGCCTCCAGCGCGTGGGTCACCGCGTCGATGCCGCCGAAGGCGGTCAGCGACTTGGGCATATTCATCACCAGATTGGCGTCGACGATGGCCATGTTCGGCGTCAGCTCGTAGTCGGCGATCGGGTACTTGACCCCGGTGTTCTCGTCGGTGACCACGGCGAACGGCGTCACTTCCGAGCCGGTGCCGGAGGTGGTGGGCACCGCCACCATCAGTGCCTTCTGCCCCAGTTTCGGGAACTGGTAGATGCGTTTGCGGATGTCCATGAAGCGCAGCGCCAAGTCTTCGAAATGCACTTCCGGGTGTTCATACATCACCCAGATGATCTTGGCCGCGTCCATAGGCGAACCGCCGCCCAGGGCCATGATCACGTCCGGCTTGAAGGCGTGCGCCAGGTCCGCGCCCTTGCGCACCACCGCCAGCGTCGGATCGGCCGGCACCTCGAAGAACACCTCTACTTCCAGACCCATTTTCTTCAGCAGGCGAATGGGCTCGTCGACAAAGCCGTTGTCGAACAGATACTGGCCGGTGACGATCAGGCAGCGGCGTTTGCCGGCCAGGTCTTCCAGCGCCACCGGCAGGCAGCCGCGGCGGAAATAAATCGACTTGGGCAGCTTATGCCACAGCATGTTCTCGGCCCTCTTGGCCACGGTCTTCTTGTTGATCAGGTGCTTGGGCCCGACGTTCTCCGAGATCGAGTTGCCGCCCCAGGAGCCGCAGCCCAGGGTCAGCGACGGCGCCAGGCTGAAGTTGTAAAGATCGCCGATGCCGCCTTGCGACGACGGCGTGTTGATCAGGATGCGCGCGGTCTTCATCTTGTCGCCGAAGTAGCGGATGCGCTCGCCTTGCAAGTCCTGGTCGGTATACAGCGCCGAGGTGTGGCCGATACCGCCCATCGCCACCAGCGCCGCGGCCTTGTCGCAGGCGTCGACGAAATCGCCGGCGCGGTACATCGCCAGCGTCGGCGACAGTTTTTCATGGGCGAAGGCCTCGGCGGCGGACACATCGCTGACCTCGCCGATCAGCACCTTGGTCGCCGGCGGCACCTCGATGCCGGCCATCGCGGCAATCCTGGCCGCGCTCTGGCCGACGATGGCGGCGTTGAGGCTGCCGTCCTGCAGAATCACCTTGCGCACCGCCTCGGCTTCGCGCTTGGACAGGATGTAGCCGCCATGTTTGGCGAAGCGCTGCCGCACCGCGTCGTAGATGGCGTCGACGATGATGACGGACTGCTCCGACGCGCACACCACGCCATTGTCGAAAGTCTTGGACATCAGGATGGAGGCGACCGCGCGCTTGATGTCGGCGGTTTCGTCTATCACCGCCGGGGTGTTGCCGGCGCCGACGCCGATGGCGGGCTTGCCGGAGGAATAAGCGGCGCGCACCATGCCCGGGCCGCCGGTGGCCAGGATCAGATTGAGGTCGGGGTGATGCATTAGCTGATTGGACAAGGCCACCGAGGGCTCGTCTATCCAGCCGATGATGTCCGGCGGCGCGCCGGCGGCCACCGCCGCCTGCAATACCAGCAGCGCCGCTTCGCAAGTGGAGCGCTTGGCGCGCGGATGCGGCGAGAAAATGATGCCGTTGCGCGTTTTCAAGGAGATCAGCGCCTTGAAGATGGCGGTGGAGGTGGGATTGGTGGTCGGCACGATGCCGCAGATCAGGCCCACCGGCTCGGCGATGGTGATGGTGCCGAAGGTGTCATCCTCGGCCAGCACGCCGCAGGTCTTGTCATCCTTGTACTTGTTGTAGATGTACTCGGAAGCGAAGTGGTTCTTGATCACCTTGTCTTCCAGCACGCCCATGCCAGTCTCCGCCACCGCCATCTTGGCCAGCGGAATCCGCGCGTCCGCGGCGGCCAGCGCCGCCGAGCGGAAGATGTGATCCACCTGCTCCTGGCTGAAGCCGGCAAACGCGGCCTGCGCCTTTTTCACCCGCGCCACCAGCGCGTCCAGTTCCAGTTCATTGCTAACGGTCATTTCAAGTCTCCCAAACAGTTAAACCTGTCGCGGCGAGAGAATGACTAATTGGCGACAATTCATTTTCATTTATGAAAATAAAATCGTGACAATACTATTGTCCATTTACCACGCATTCTCATCGCGCTAAAACTTATTTGTAGCAAGCGCGTTACAACAAGGCGCTTTCAATGCAGAAAACCTTGTCGCCGGCAAAGACGAAACCATAGCGGCGGCATCAATAAACCCATGCTAAGCGAAAAAACAATATTCGGTTTTGCGCATTGCCAAACAAATACGGATTAAGCGGAGAAAAAATGTCGTAGTCGGAATAATGACGGGAAATAAGCCGCCGCCGGCTGTAACGGCGGCGCTACCGCGCAAGCAAAATGGCCGCCTTGCGGCGGCCATCGGCGTGAGCGGCGGCGGAGCCGCTACTTCATGAAGCTGTATTTGAAGTACTGCCCGGCGCGGCTCATGCCGCGAATCTTGGCCGGATCGGTTTCCCCGTTCAGATTGGTGATCACCAGCTTGCCGCGTCCCTGCTTCAGATCGTTGCCCACGTCGTAGAAGGCGCCCACCACGGCGAGCCGCCCGGCCTCCACTTCGCCGGAAAAGGTCATGATCGCCGCTTCCACCTGATTATTGATATTGAGCAGCGCGCCATTGGTCGCGTCGATGTCCTTGGGAATATTGATCGCGGCCAGCGCCTGCTGCTGGGCTTCGGACTGCTGGCTGTAATCCGAGGCGGCCAGCTTGACCGCTTCGCAATCGGCCTGGCTGACAAACACCAACAGCGGGGTATGCAGCTGACGCACGCCGTATTCGACGGCGCCGCCGGCGCCGGCCAGTTGGCTGCCATAGCTGGGCACCAGCAGCACCTGCTTGCCCTCGCCCACTCGTTCGGCCTTGGCCGGCGTTCTGGACGCGGAGCAGGACACCAGGGTGGCGCGCGCGTCCTGCCCGCCCGGCAGGCCATGGCCCGCCTTGGCCACCGAGGCCAGCAAGGGCTGCAACTGGCGCAAGGTGGCCGCCTGCATATCGCCCGCGGCTGCGGCCGCCGGTTTAAGCTTGCGTTTGACCAGCCGCTTGCGCGGCGCATGGCGCAAGGAATCCGGCCCGTGAACTTCCGGGCTGGGCTGGCTCAAGTCCTTGTGGACCGGCGGCGGCGACATCTTGACGGCCGGCTCCAGCTTTTCCGGCGCCTTGGCCTCGGCCGGCTTGCTCGCCATCGGCTTGGCGACCGCTTTGGCCTCGGCTTTGACTTCAGGCTTGGCGGCGGCCTTGACCTCCGGCTTGGCCCCTGGCTTGGCTTCCGGCTTGGCGGTTTTGGCCTCGGGCGGATGCTCCGCCGCCTTGGCCGCCTTGACCTCGGGCTGATGCTCCGCCTTGGCGGCGGGTTTCGCTTCCGGCTTGGCCACCGGCGCCGCGGGCTTGGCCGGCTCGTCCTTGTGCGCGTCGGCGGCGGCTTGCGGCTTCAGCTTCAAGGGCAGTTTGATCACGGTCTTGGGCTGCGAGCCATCGGCCGACGGCGCTTCCTCGGCCCAGGCCTGGGCCATCAACATCGCCAGGCAGAGCGCTAACCGGCCCTTGCGTCCAAGCATCCCCATGCACAACTCCTTATTGTCATCTTGGCCAACATTATATTTATGCAATATCGGCCAAGTTTGACAAAACTGAAAGCCGGCGTCGATTTCTGCATGAATAACGGCTCAAACCCGACATGGGTCGCGTGGCCGGCGCCGCCGTCAACTACTCTGTATCCAGTATTCGACGATGCGGCCGTCCGCCACCCGATAGCAGGCGCTGCCGATTTGCCGCACCGTCTCGCCGCTGCCCGCCAGGTCGCGCCCGGTCTGGGTCCAGCGCGCGTACGCCTTGTCGCCGTCCACCAGCAATTCATCCACCCGCAATTCGAACGCGCCGTAGTCGCGCAGGAATTCGCGTATATGCGCGGCGTAGTCGGCCGGGCTGCGCTCCAGCGCATATGGCGCCTCCGCCACTAATTGATGCGCGAGTACCCGCGGCGCGAAATAGCGCTCCGCCGCGTCCGGATCGCGCCCGGAGCGCACTTCGTTCAAAAATCCCGTTACCACTGCTCTCGTATCCTGCATCGTCATTCCTCCTCTATTGGCCATTGCCATCAATGAAAAACGCGGCGGCCCCGCGCGCCGTCCACCGAATTGACGCACGGCCGCCCCCCTCGCGCCGCCGTGCACTTCACCCGCTCCAGCGCCTCGACCTCATCGCGGAGCGCATGCCGCGCATGCGCGCACATCCCTTCCCACCACAAGCGACCCAGCCGCCCCCAGAACCGACTCCATGCCTGCTTGGCTCCCGACACCATGATGCGCTCCAATTGTTCTGCTATTGATTACGCAGCCATGCTAATCTACATGCACAAACAATAAAATCCGCCAAAAACCCACACACTGTTCTGAAATGAAAACAAATCATCCTCCCTCGCCAGACGCTTTGCTGGCCTTCGACGCGCTGGCCCGTCATGGCGGCTTCACCGCGGCGGCCGATGCGCTCGGCTGCGCCAAAAGCCGCATCAGCCAGTTGGTGAAGCAATTGGAACAGGAGCTGGGCACGGTGCTGGTCTTGCGCAATACCCGGCGCGTGGCATTGACTGAGGCCGGCCAGCGCCTGGCCGTGCATGCGCGCCAGCTTCGCGAAATGCTGGACCGGGTGCGCGGCGATGTCGGCAATGTGCAGGACTGCGTGGAAGGGCCGCTGGTGATCAGCTCGGCCTCCGCCTTCGCCCAATTCCTGCTGGTGCCCATTCTGTCCGAGCTCTCCAATCAGTACCCGGGGCTGGAAATGCAGTTGCAAGTGGAAAACCGCCTGCAGGACCCGGTGGCCGAGGGCCTGGATTTCTGCGTGCGCACGCGCAATGTCTACGATGAGGGCCTGGTGGCCAAGCCATTGGGCTTCATGCGCGAAACCGTCTACGCCTCCCCCGGCTACCTGGCGCAGGCGCCGCGGCTGGAGCACCCGGAGGACCTGTGCCTGCACCGCGTGCTGTATGACTCCAGCAAGGCGCCCAGCGAGGCGGTGGAATGGTCGCTGGAGAAAGACGGCGTTTACCTGCGCATGCCGGTGCGGCCGGTGCTCAGTTGCAATCAGTACGCGCCGTTGCTGTCCGGCGCGGTGGCCGGCTGCGGGCTGGCGCTGCTGCCGCATTATGTGGCCAGCCATTTTCTCGCCAGCGGCCAGTTGGTGCCGGTGCTGCCGGGCTGGAGCCACGACTGTTGGCCGGCCTTCCTGGTCTACCCCTATCGCCACCCGCTGCCGCGCAAGAACGAAGTGTTCATCCAGCACGTGGTGCCGCGGCTGCGCGCGCTGCTGGCGGCGGAACCGCAAACGGCTTGATCCAAGCCAAGACGCGCGAAGCCTCCCCTGGGCTATGCTGGCGCGCGACCCGGCGCTCGGCGAAAAGCGCGGGCAAACGATTGGAAAGGGATTTATGCAATACAGCGATATTCTCATCGTCGGCGGCGGCATGGTGGGCTCGGCGCTGGCCGCCGCCTTGTCCGGCCATGGCCTGAGCATCGCGGTGCTGGAGCAAGCGCCGCCCGCCCCGTTCGACGCGGCCCAGCCACCGGATCTGCGCGTATCGGCGATCAGCCCGGCCTCGGCGCGCTTTCTGCAGCGCATCGGCGCCTGGCCCCGGGTACTGGAGATGCGCGCGGCGCCCTATCTGCGCATGCAGGTATGGGAGGACGAGGAGGCCGCCGGCACCCTGTTCAGCGCCACCGAGGCCGGCGAGGCGGCGCTGGGCCACATCGTGGAAAACCGCATCGTGCAGCTGGCCGCCACCGAAGCGCTGCGCCAATGCGCCGACGTCGACTATCTGGCGCCTGCGCGCATAGCCGAACTGGCTTATCAGCCATTTGCATCGCGGGTGACGCTGGAGGATGGACGCCAATTGAGCTCCCGGCTGCTGATCGCCGCCGACGGCGCGCGTTCCGCGGTGCGCGACGCCGCCGGTATCGGGGTCACCAGCTGGGATTATCCCATGCACGCGCTGGTGGCCAGCTGCGAACTGGATCAGGAGCAGCAGGACATCACCTGGCAACGCTTCACCCCGAACGGCCCGCAGGCCTTCCTGCCGCTGACCGGGTCCTACGGTTCCCTGGTCTGGTATCACCGCCCGCCGGAAGTGCAGCGCTTGCTGGCGCTGGACGAGGCCGAGCTGGCCGCCGCCTTTCACGCCGCCTTCCCGCGCAAGCTGGGCAATATCCGCCGCATCCTGGCCAAGGGCAGCTTCGCGCTGACCCGCCGCCACGCGCAGCGTTACATCAAGGACGGCGTGGTCCTGGTCGGCGACGCCGCCCATACCATACACCCGCTGGCCGGCCAGGGCGTCAACCTGGGCTTCCAGGACGCCGCCAAGCTGGCCGAGGTGATACTGGAGGCAGCCGCCCATGGCCGCGACTTCGCCAGCGCCGATGCGCTGCAACGCTACCAGCGCGCGCGCAAGCCGGCCAATCTGGCGATGCAAACCGCGATGGACGCGTTCTGCTACGGCTTCGCCAACGATATCGCGCCGCTGCGGCTGGCGCGCCGCCTGGGCATGCGCCTGGCCGACCACGCCGGGCCGTTGAAACGCGAGGCGATACGCTATGCGCTGGGCTTGAAAGGCGGCTGACGCCTGACCATTTTTCCTTGACCGGCCACGGCGCCATGGCGCTTGGACGGCTATGCTGAAGCAGCCGCGCCCTCATGGGCGCGCTCTCATCTGTGCCGATGCCGCCTTCACGGCGAGCCGGCCACCGCTCAAGGAGCCTCTCCGATGAAACGCCTGACATTGCTGGCAACCCTGGTTTGCACGCTCGGCGCCGTTACCATGCCGGCCTGGTGCGCCGCGCCGACGCACGGCCCGCTATTCAGCCAAGGCGGTGGCGGTGGCGGTGGCGGTGGCGGTGGCGGTGGCGGTGGCGGTGGCGGTGGCGGACATGATGGCGGCGGCGGCAGTTCCGGAGGCGGTGGTAGCGGCCATGATGGCGGAGGTGGAGGCCACGGCGGCGGCGGATCAGCAGGCGGTCCCGGCGGGGCCGGCAGCCATGACGGCGGCCCCCAAGGCGGCAACGGCCCAGGCAAGGCCAACGACGGCCCGCAACACGGCGCGGCCCCGGGCAATGCGCCATCCGGCCAGCCCAGCGGCGCGCCCCCGGGAGACCGTCACGCGCCGCCCGGCGCCGACGATGCGGCCGCGCAGGGACAGGCTCCAGCCCAGGCCGGCAACAGCCAATAGGCAAAGCAAACAGGCCGCATCCAAGGATGCGGCCTGCTTGCTGTCAACGCGCTGGCGAACAGATGCTCACACCGCTTCCACATTGTTGTGGACCTCGCCGTCGCGCAACACCACCTGCGCCCATACCGCCGCGTCCATATAGTACTGGTTCACCAGTTCCACCTCGAAATCCAGTACCTTGGCCAGTGCCTCGATCTGCTCGGTGTCGCCCTGCTCACAGGCCAAGGCCATCGCCAGGAAGGGGGCGAACATGCCGCGGTGCTCCACCACCGCCTCGCGCACCGGCGAGGCCAGTTCCAGCGGGTCCAGCACATCGGGAAACGGCACGCCCAGCAACACATCCAGCATGGAGAACATGCCGGTAAGAAACAGATGCTCGGCTTCCACCTTATTGCCGCGATAACTGCCCATGCGCTCCAGCAGGCGCGCGCGGATCAAGGACTTTTCCAGCAGCGACACCGCGGTGCCATCGTCCTTGCGCGAGGTGAACAACAGCATGGACAGCCACTTGAACAAGGTCTCGCGCCCCAGCAGCATCAGGGTTTCCTCTATGGTCTGCACCTTGCGCGACAAACCATGCACCGGGGAATTCATGAAGCGCAGCAGCTTGAACAGCAATACCGAATCCAGCTTGAACTGGATTTCAATCTCGGCCGCCTCGGCATTGGCGCGCAACATGCGCATGATCTGCAGCACCCTGGTCTGGCTGGCGTCCACCTTGCCGCCTTCCAGCGCGCGCACGGTGGCGATGAAGGGACCGTGGAACAAGGCGAAACGGTGATGGCCGGGGCCGCGCAGGCAGACGTCCAGATCCTCGGCGGTGCCGACATTGCGTGCCATCCAGCGCACCGTGGGGTAGCGCTTGGGCAATTGATCCAGAATCGGTGCCAGCACCTTGGACGAGGGCGCGGCGAAGTCCAGCACCATGAAGTCCATGCGGCTGAACAAATCGTTCTGCAGATGCGCCGGCAGGCTGCCAGGATCGTAGGCCGCCGGCTCCAGCGCGAAGCGCATGCCTCTTTGCTTGAGCGTGTCCAGCTGCTGGAGCATCTCGTCGGAGACCGATCCAGTCTGCGACGGCTCCAACACGAAGATCACACTGCTGGCCGGCATATTGGACAGCATGGGATCGTCCAGCGTGTCGATGGAGATATGGACGAAGGCGCGGCGGAAAGCCAGCAGGCGAAAGATGTCCATATTCTGCAAAGTGCTCAGCATCAGCCGGTCGAATTCCTGCTGCTTGCCGGCGGCGATGTTGCGCTTGCCCTGGCGCACGAAGAAATCGTAAGCCACCACCCGCTGCAACCGGTCCATCACCGGCTGGTGCGACACAAAGCCCAGGGTGGCGGGCAGGTCCAGCGGCGGCGAGTTTTCCAGCTGCCGGCTGGCCGCGCTATTGGGCGCCAGCTCAGTGAATGGCGTCGGAACCACCGCCTCGTCGTAGGCGGCGTCCGCGGGCTTCTTCAAACGGCCGGTCAGGCCACTGATCAGATTTTTCAGCATGTTCCGTCCCACCGGATATGCCGGCGTCGTCCCGGCTTACGGTTTAAAGTCTAGCTGATTCGGCCGGCAATTCTGGGAGTATCTACCGAAACATCGCCGCATTGCGCGCGATGGCGCAAGGCGTGGTCGATCAGCACCAGCGCCAGCATCGCCTCGGCGATGGGCGTGGCGCGGATGCCAACGCAGGGATCGTGGCGGCCATGGGTTTCCATGGTCAGCGGCTGGCCCTGCTTGTCTATGGAACGGCGCGGCTGGGCGATGGAGGATGTCGGCTTGATGGCGATGGACACCTCGATGTCCTGGCCGGTGGAAATACCGCCGAGCACGCCGCCGGCGTGATTGCTGGCGAAGCCCTGCGGCGTCAGTTCGTCGCCGTGCTCGCTGCCGCGCTGGGTGACGCAGCCGAAGCCGGCGCCGATTTCCACCCCCTTGACCGCGTTGATGCTCATCATCGCGTGGGCGATGTCGGCGTCCAGCCGATCGAACACCGGCTCGCCCCAGCCCACCGGCACGTTCTCGGCCACCACCCGCAGCCGCGCGCCTATCGAATCCAGGCTCTTGCGCACGCTGTCCATATAGCTTTCCAGCTGCGGCACCACCTCGGGATCGGCGGCGAAGAAGGGGTTGGTGGACACATGCTCCCAAGCCTTGAACGGAATGGCGACTTCGCCGATCTGGCTCATATGGCCGCGAATGACGATGCCGTAGCGTTCGCTCAACCATTTCTTGGCGATGGAGCCGGCGGCCACCCGCACCGCGGTTTCGCGGGCGGAGGAACGGCCGCCGCCGCGCGGATCGCGGATGCCGTATTTGTGCCAATAGCAGTAATCGGCGTGGCCGGGACGGAAGGTGTCGGCGATATTGCCGTAGTCCTTGCTGCGCTGATCGGTGTTGCGGATCAGCAGCGCGATCGGCGTGCCGGTGGTCTTGCCCTCATACACGCCGGACAGGATTTCAACGCTGTCCGGCTCGCGGCGCTGGGTCACATGGCGGCTGGTGCCGGGCTTGCGCCGGTCCAGTTCCAGCTGGATGTCGGCTTCGCTGATCTCCAGTCCCGGCGGGCAGCCGTCCACCACGCAGCCTATGGCCGGGCCGTGGCTTTCGCCGAAGGAAGTCACCGTGAACAACAATCCCATGGTATTGCCTGACATCTTCACTGTCCTTTGTGTGCTGAATGCTTGGCGAAGATTCTAGCACGACCGTTCCGGCTACCAGCCGACCGCCGTTGCCAGCCGACGGCGGAACCAGCCGGTGATGGACAGCCGCTGCTGGCCGGCCGGCAATACCTCGTGCCAGAAACGGTCGGACAGAAACAGCGCCAGGGTGCCGGCTTCCGGCCGGACATCGACATGGCGCGCGCCGTCCTCGTCCAGATAGAGGCGCATCTCGCCGCCGGCGTCGGCCGGCCAGTCGTCGTTCAGATACAGCACCGCGGTCAGCGCGCGCGCGTCGTCGTCGCGGAAGCGGTCCAGGTGTTTTTTATAGAATGCGCCCTGCGGATACACGGCGAAGTGGGACTCCAGGTCCTCCAGCCCCATGTAGAAGGCCTGGTTCACCGCCTGACGGACGGCGTCCAGCTTGGAGAAATACAAGGACGCGGCGGAATCCGCCTTGTCCGGCTCCAGCCACAGCACCGAATCGGAACGGATTTCGCTGCGGCGGTTTTGCTGCGCGGCGCGCCCAACGGCGGCCTCGTGGAATTTGCCCTGCTGCCAGTTGGCGAGGCACTCCTCGCGCAGCAGGCGGATCTCTTCTGCGCTAAACAGGCTGCGGTCCACGACCCAGCCCTGTTCGGCAAGGTTGTCGATAACAGGCCCCAGTAAATAGGGCGTAACTTCAAAGTGTTGTGTCATGATTCATTCTCCCAGCCGCGATTTCTACCACAGCCGCGTGTCCAGGAGAATGTGATTTATCAGTAATTTTCGCTGACCCTATCATACTGCCCATGCAGCCATGCCAATACCAGCGGGAAATGGTCCCGGATGGCATCAGGATGGGTCAATAATGACACATGATTGTAGTCGTGCAGATGGCCGGCGCGCCGCGACAACAGATGCAGCCGCGACAGATGCGGGCCGGATTCGTCGCGAAAACGGCGCACATCCTCCGGGTGGCCGCGACAGGGATCGTTGCCGGCGGCAAAGTACAGCGCTGGCGGTAAACGCGCACTTTGGGCGGCTGCGCCATAGTCGAAGCCGTCGTCGCTGTCCACCCAGGGCTTGGGCTGCGCCCACAGCTTGCTTTGCAGATGGCTCTTGTCGCTCTCATCGTCCGCGCCCAGGCGGATGCGCCGCGCCGGCAGATAGCCGAAGCAGCGGATCAACACCCGCGAGGCGATATTCCACATGAAGTCCACTTCCACCAGCTTGTTCAGATTGCGCACCCGCACGCTGCGCTTGCTGCCGAAGTAGACCAGGCTGGCCACTTGCTCAGCCAGCTCGGGAAAACGCATCAGACAGCTGGACATATGCACGCCGCCCCAGGAATGGGCCATCCAGTGCAGCGGCGCGTCCTGCTTGAGTTCGCGGATGTGACGATGCAGCGCCGGCAGGTCCTCGCAGATGGTCTCGGTCTGACCGTGGCGCGAGGCGCGGCTGATCTTGGGAAGGCTGCGCCCGCGGCCGCGCAGGTCGGCGGCGAACACATCGTAGCCGGCCTCGGCCAGGTAATGCGCCAGCCCCTTGCCGGAGTCGCTGTAAAAAGTGCGGCCATTCGCCATCACGCCGTGCAGCAGCAGTACCGGCGGGCCTTCCTCGCGACAGTAAATGCGCTTGAGATACAGCTGCTCTTCCCCTACCGCGACAAATAAATCCTGTTCGCGTTTATCCATGGCCTTCTCCTCGTATCGGGCTTGTTTCGTCGTCTGCGCGACAATTCAAACAAGCGCTTGATCATGACAAAAAAACCGCCAAAGAGATAGCCCGTGTCACATCACGCCCTCAAGACCGAAGCCTGCCAGCGACTGCCGCGCCGGGTCCGCCGCAAGGTCTCGCCGCGCAAGGCCAGCAACCAGGCCAGCGCGCAGAACGCCGCCATTCCGGCGAACAGCAGCCCGGCGGACGCGCGGGCCAGCACCCAGCCAGCCAGCATCGGTCCCAGCGCGCCCCCCAGGCTGGCTAGGTTTTGCGCGCCGTAATAAATGCCCTTGCAGTCCTCCGGCGCGATCGCGTCTATATACAGATACTCGGCCGGCACCAGCACAATCTCGCCCAAGGAGAACACCAGCATCGCCGCGCACATGCCCCACAAGCCGCCCGGCATCCAGCCAAAGCCCAGCGTGCCTAGTCCCAGCAAGACAAAGCCCGCGCCTATCGCCGGCATCAGGCGGCCAGGCCGCAAGCCACGCCCCAGCGGATATTGCAGCAGAACCACGCACACCGCGTTGCAGCTGATCAGCGCCGACATCCAGCGCAGCACCTCCACCTCGGGCAAGGTTTGCATCAGATACAAGGGCAGATAGTTGGAAAAACGCGCATACACCAGATTGGCCAAGGCGCAACTCAAGGTGAACAACACCAACACCCGGTCCTGACGCAGCCTGGACAGCGTGTCGATGAATCCCGCGCCTGGGGCGTCGGCTGCGGCGCGCGGCGCGGCCGCGCCGCCACGCGGCGTCGCCAAGCCGCCGGCCAGCGCCAGCGCGATCGCGCACCAGAACGGCCAATTTCCGTTCCAGCCCAGCAGCAGGCTGCATAGCAGCGGTCCCACCGCCCAGCCGACATTGGCCAGGGTGTAGCGCAGGGAAAAGGCCTTGCCGCGCCGCTCCGGCGGCAGCAGATCGCTGATCAGCGCCTTGACCGCGATGCCGTGCACCGCCTGGCCGATCTCGCTGAGCGCCAGCGCCAACGCGGTCCACCACAGCTGCTGGCTCAGCGGCAGCACCAAGTAATTGCCGGCGATCAGCAGCGCCGCGCCCCACAACACCGGCCGCCGCGGCCAGCGGTCCACCAGGTGACCGCCATACAGGCCCATCACCGCGGACAGCAGCAGCACCGCGCCCAGCAACAGGCCAATCTGCTCGCTGTCCAGCCGCAATTGCCGCCCCAGGGTCAGCACCAGCAAGGGTGCGATCACCGCCCGGCTCATCGTCAACAGCCATGAGCAGACCAGTAAATACCGGATTTGCTCCTCATTTCTTACATCCGCCATCGCCACCACGCCTATGCAAACAGGAAACCCGGACAGTATCCTGTCAAAAGCGGAATCAAAAAATGGATGCATGCCGGGAAAATAACTTCCGCTTTTGGCGTGCGAACTGGAAAGCAAAGCAGCGGATGAAGCTGGAACAACAATATCAGGCCCTGTATCAGGCCTACGCCGAACAGCGCCCCGCCCAGCCGGGGCTGGCCGAGCTGTGCGCCTTGTGGAACTGCAGCGAGCGCAATGCCCGGCTGCAGTTGGCCAAGATGCGCGAGCGCGGCTGGCTGGCCTGGGAGCCCGGCCGCGGGCGCGGCCGCAAGTCGCGGCTCAGCCTGCTCTGCGCGCCGGAGCAGCTGGAATGGCAGCGGCAGCAGCAACTGCTGCGCGACGGCAAGCTGGAACAGGCGTTCGCACGGCTGTCCGCTCAGCGCCGCGCGCAATTGCTGGCGGCGCTGCCGCAATATCTGGGCAGCGCCGCCCAGGGCCGCTGCCTGCGCATCCCGATTCCGCATCCGCCGCTGAGCCTGGACCCGCTGCACGTCAGCGGCCGGCTGGAGTCTCATCTGGTGCGACAGATCTTCGACCGCCTGTGCCGTTTCGACCGCGGCTTGCAAAGCCTGCAAGGCGGGCTGGCCCATCACTGGGAAAGCGACGCCGCCGCGCGCCGCTGGCGTTTCTGGCTGCGCCCGGGTCTGCAATTCCACGATGGAACGCCGCTGCAGTCCGACGCCGCCGCCGTCAGCCTGTTGCGGCTGCGCGAAGCCGGCAATCCCTACCAAGTGCAATACCGCCATCTGCGCGCGGTCGACATCCATGACCCGCTATCCTTCAGCTGCCAGCTGGACGACGGCGACTTCCTATGGCCGCAGCGGCTGGCCACCGCCAACAGCTCGATCGCGCCGCTGCGGCGCGGCGCCGACTTTGAACGCCTGCCGGTGGGCAGCGGCCCGTTCCGGGTCTCCCGCCACAGCGAGCAAAGGCTGGGCCTGACCGCCTTCGCCCACCATTACCGCGAGCGGGCGCTACTGGACGAGATCGAGCTGTGGTTCATTCCCAACTGCGACGACGGCCAGGACTTCCATCTGCGCCTGGACTATGCCAACGACGGCAGCGACGGCACGCTGCAATCCGCCTGCACCTATCTATTGCTGAATCCGGACTGGGCCGGCAGCGAGCGCGCCCCGCTGATGCGCTGGCTGGCGGAACCGGCGCTGGTGCAGCCCAACGACCCGCTGCAGACACCGGCGCTGGGCTTGTTGCCCGGCTGGCGCCATCCCTTGCCGCAAGCCCAGCGCCGCCCCAGGCTTGAGCGCGCCCGCCTACGGCTGTTCCATTACGACCTGCCCAGCTTCCCGCCTCTGGCCGCCGCCATCCGCCAACGCCTGGCCGGCTTGTCCATAGAACTGGAGATCCACGCCCTCAGCCGGCGCGCCTTCTTTCACGATCAGGACTGGTGGCCGCAGGCTGACCTGATGCTGTGCAGCGAAGTGCTGCACGACGACCGCGACTACAGCTGTCACGAATGGCTGGGCACCCGCCAGCCGCTGCAACGCGGCCTCGACGCCGCCACCCAGGCGCGCTTGAACGCACAGCTGCGGGACATTCAGCGCCAGCCTGACACCAGCCTGCGCATGGCCGGTTACGCCGCCATCGGCGACTGGCTGTGCGCCGAGGGCTGGGTGCTGCCGCTGTCGCATGAGCGCCAAGGGCATCAGGCCAGCCCGCGGCTAGCCGGGCTACAAATGAGCGAGAACGGCTGGACTGACTTCGCCAGCCTGTGGTTGCGCCCCGAGCAGTCGGGCTGAACAAAGTGCCTCCGCTCCAGCCAACAACGCAGGGGCTTGATAATCCCGGCTTAGACCCTATATCGACAACAGGGCCCGTTTCTCAGCTAAACCATTGATCAAAAAGGAGAGTACGATGAACATCCTGCCTTCCCGCGGCAATGTGAGCCTGTTTGACGAATTGTTCCGCGATTTCACCCCCGGCTTTTTCATCAAGCCGCTGCATGGCGACCCGCTGCCCAGCCAAATCAAGATAGACGTGAAGGAAAGCGCGACGCATTTCACCGTGAGCGCGGACATCCCCGGCGTCAACAAACAGGATATCCATGTGGAAGTGGACGGTCCGCTGGTCACCATCAAGGCCGAGGTACGCCAGACGGACAGCGACAGCAAGGATGAACGCAATCTGCGCATGGAGCGCTATTACGGCGCGGTATCGCGCAGCTTCCAGCTGCCGGCGGAGATAGATCGCGACGCCGCCAGCGCCAAGTATGAAAACGGCGTGCTCAGCCTGACGCTGCCGAAAAAGCAGGGTGGACAGGGCGGACAGCGGCTACATATAGAATAAGCCGCGCGGGAAACCCAAGCCGTCATGAAAAAAGCCCCGGTTTTAAACCGGGGCTTTGTTGTGAATGGCTAGCGAGCGTCAGGCTTCCAAGATCTTGGACACGATCTCGTACACGTCCTTGGACAGTTGCTGCGCGGCCAGGCGCTGCAATTGCTCGCGCATCAGCGCCTGACGCGCCGGCTCCAGCTTTTTCAGCCGGCGGAAGGCATTGACGATGCGGCTGGCTACTTGCGGGTTGATCGCGTCCAGCGCCAACACCTGGTCGGCGAGGAAGCGGTAGCCGCTGCCATCCGCCGCATGGAACAGCGCCATATTGGCGCCGAAGCTGCCAATCAGCGCGCGCGCCTTGTTCGGGTTCTTCAAGGTGAAGGCCGGGTGCTGCATCGCCGCTTGTACATGCTCCAGCGTGCCAGGCAGCTGGCTGCTGGCCACCAGCATGAAGAACTTGTCCATCACCAGCGCGTCCTGCTGCCAGCGGGCGGCGAAGGCGGTGAAGCATTCATCGCGCTCGGCGCCGTCGCGGTCGCGCAAGGCCATCAGCGCGCCCATCTGGTCAGTCATATTATCCGCGCCCAGGCACTGCTTGGCGGCGGCTTCGGCCGGCCAGGCATCATCCAGCCGGTTCAGCATGGCCAGCGCGCGGTTTTTCAGATCGCGCCGGCCGGCGTCCTGCGGCTTGTAGTCGCGGGTCAGGTTCAGCTCGTAAGCCTCGCGCCATTCGCCGCGCAGCGCCTGCGCCAATTCGTCCAGCACAAAGTCCCTCACCTGGTGGATCAGCGCCGGGTCGGCCGCTTCCACCATTTCCAGGATCTCGCCCTCGGACGGCAGGGTCAGCATCAGCGCCTTGAACGCAGGATCGGCCGCATGGTCTTTCAGCACCGCGCGGAAGGCGGCGACGAAGGTTTCCGGCAGCTTCAACTCGCCGCCGGCGGCGACCGTCGCCAGCAATTGCTTGAACAGCCGTTCCGCCAGCGTCTGGCCGGCTTCCCAGCGGCTGAAGCTGTCGCCGTCGTTGGCCATCAGGAAGGCCAACTGATCATCGCGCCAATCGAACTCCAGCTTCACCGGCGCGGAGAAACCACGCAGTAGCGAGGGCACCGGTTCGGCCGCAATGCCGACGAAGGTGAAGCTTTGTTCCGCCTCCTTGACGTCCAGCACCCGGGTGCCGCCTTGCGCTTCGGCTTCACCATCCAGCCGCAGTGGCAAATCGGCGCCGTCGGCGCCCACCAAGCCCAAGGCCAACGGGATGTGGAAGGGCTGCTTCCGCTCCTGTCCCGGCGTGGCCGGGCAGCTTTGGCTCACCTTGAGGGTGTAGCTTTGCGCCGCGCCGTCGTAACGGCCGCTGACGCTGAGGCGCGGCGTGCCGGCCTGGCTGTACCACAGGCCGAACTGCTCCAGATCGACGCCGTTGGCGTCGGCCATCGCCGCGCGGAAATCGTCGCAAGTCACCGCCTGGCCGTCGTGGCGCTTGAAATACAGGTCCATGCCCTTGCGGAAGCCGGCCTCGCCCAGCAGGGTGTGATACATGCGCACCACTTCCGCGCCTTTTTCATACACCGTCATGGTGTAGAAATTGTTCATCTCGATATAGCTGTCCGGGCGGATCGGATGCGAGGTCGGACCGGCGTCTTCCGGGAACTGGTGCACGCGCAGGCCCTTGACGTCCTCGATGCGCTTGACCGCGCGGCTGCTCATGTCGGCGCCGAATTCCTGATCGCGGAACACAGTCAGGCCCTCCTTCAGCGACAGCTGGAACCAGTCGCGGCAGGTGACGCGGTTGCCGGTCCAGTTATGGAAGTACTCATGGCCGATCACCCGCTCCACGCCCTGAAAGTCGGCGTCGGTGGCGGTGTCCTTGCGCGCCAGCACGTACTTGGTGTTGAAGACGTTGAGGCCCTTGTTCTCCATCGCGCCCATATTGAAGTCGCCGACGGCGACGATCATATAGATGTCGAGGTCGTACTCCAGGCCAAAGCGCTGCTCGTCCCACTTCATCGAGTGCTTCAGCGCTTCCATCGCGTGCTGGGTCTTGTCCTGGTCCGCCGGCTCGGTCCAGATCTCCAGCGCCACTTCGCGGCCGCGCATGGTGACGAATTTGTCTTTCAGCGCGGACAGCTTGCCGGCCACCAGCGCGAACAGATAGGACGGTTTCTTGTACGGATCCACCCACTTAACCCAGTGGCGCTTCTTGTCCACCATGCCCTCGCCCACCTTGTTGCCATTGGACAGCAGCACCGGGAACTTGTGCTTGTCGGCGACGATGGTGGTGGTGAACTTGGCCATCACGTCGGGACGGTCCAGGTAATAGGTGATCTTGCGGAAGCCTTCCGGCTCGCACTGGGTGAACAGATTGCCGTTGGACGCGTACAAGCCCATCAGGCTGGTATTGGCCACCGGGTCGATCTCGGTTTCCAGTTCCAGGATGAAGCTGTCCGGCACGCCGCGCACGGTCAGCTTGTCGTCGAGCAGCGCATAGCCGTCGTCGCCCAAGCGTTCGCCGTCCAGCGTCACCGCCGCCAGCGTCGCGCTGCCGTCCAGCACCAGGTCATCCTGGCGCGCGGCCTTGTCGTTGCGGGTCACCACCAGCCGCGCATGCACACGGGTGGCGTCGTCTTCGATATCGAAGCTCAGATCGACGCGGTCGATCAGAAAGGGGGGCGCTGCGTAATCTTCGCGGTACTTGACTTGCGGCTGTTGAACCATGCCTAGGTCTCCTTCGATGCCGGCTGCGCCGGTCTTGGCTGGAGGAGGACGCCGCCGGGCAGCGGCGACGCCCCGATGAATGTCAGTGGCGCAGCCACTTGGCGCCGCCGTCCTGCACCAGCAGGCGGCAGGCGTCCGCCGGCGCGGCTTGCAGTTCAAGCTGCAGGCTGAGCAGTTCGTCGCGGCGGAACAGGTGCAACTTGAGCTTGTCGCCGGGCTGATAGCGCGCCAGCGCCTTGTCCAGATCCACCGCCTTGAGCTTGTCTATGGCCACGATCACATCGCCGCCGGACACGCCGGCGCGTTGCGCCGCGCCGCCATCGTAGACATTGAGCACGCGCACGCCCTGGGCCTCGGCCACCGCCTTGACGCCCAGGCTGGCCGGTGCCGGCTTGCCGCTCAGCGCCAGGCCGCCGCGGTCGCCGGCATTGGCCGCCGGCTCGAAGCGCAACTCCACGCCCTGGGTCGCCAGCAGCTCGGCCAGCGGCAGCGGCTTGACGCTACGCAGCGCGTGGTCGAAGAAGGCCGTGAGATCCAGCCCGGCGGCGGCTTGCGCCTGGCTTTCCCACTCGTCCTCGGCCAGGCCCTTGCCGTCGTCCAGCCATTTGCGCCACAGCGCGCGCATCACATCGTCCAGCGACTGGCGGCCCTGGCTGTCGCGACGTATGGTCAGGTCCAGCGCCAGCGCGGCCAGCGCGCCCTTGGTGTAATAGCTGACGATGCTGTTGGGACTGTTTTCGTCCTGCCGGTAGTACTTGGTCCAGGCTTCGAAGCTGGACTGCTCCAGCGTCTGCTTCAGACGGCCGGCGCCGCGCTCGACGCCGCTGACGGTTTCCGCCAGCAGGCCCAGGTAGCGCTTCTCGTCGATCAGGCCGCAACGCACCAGGCTCAGATCGTCGTAATAAGAGGTAATGCCCTCGAAGGCCCACAACAAACGGGTATAGCCTTCCTGGTTCAGGTCATAGGGGGTGAACGCCGCCGGCTTCATCCGCTTGACGTTCCAGCTGTGGAAGTACTCGTGGCTGATCAGGCCCAGCAGTTTCAGATAACCGTCGCCGATGTCCTCGACGCCCAGTTGCGGCAGATCGTCGCGGTTGGCCACCAGCGCGGTGGACGCGCGGTGCTCCAGCCCGCCGTAGATGTCCTTGCCGACGAAGAGCATGAACACGTAGCGCTCGAACGGCGCCGGTTCGCCGAACAGCTTGATCTGGTATTCGCAGATTTTCTTGGCGTCGCGCGCCAGGCGCTTGAGATCGGCGCGGAAGCGGCCGGAGACGACGAACTCATGCGGCACGCCGCAGGCTTTGAAGCTGACGCTTTCGAACTCGCCCAGTTCCACCGGGTGGTCGATCAACTCGTCGTAACAGGCGGCCTGGTAGCCGCCAAAGCCGGTTTTCTTGTCGGCGCCGCGCGCAGGCAGGCTGGTCGCCACCTTCCAGCCGGCATAGGCCTTGCCTTCCGGCGGCAGTATCTGCACAGAGCAGGGGTCGCTCTCATAGCCTTCCACCGCCAGGAACACGCTGGTGCCGTTATAGAAGCCGCGTTGTTCGTCCAGATAGGCGCCGCGAACCGACAGATCAAATGCATAAACCTTGTAGCGCAAAGTCAGCGCGCCCTTGACCGGCGCGGCTTGCCAGCTGTTTTTTGTCAGCTGGACCAGTTCCACCGTTTTCCCGCCGGATTCCGCGCGGATTTCAACAATATGCTTGGAGAACTCCCGAATCATGTAACTGCCGGGAATCCACGCCGGCAGCACGAACTGCTGGCCCTTCTTGGCGGGCCGGGACACGATGACGGCGACCTCGAAAAGATGCGCCGCCGGGTCGCAAGGGAGTATTGTGTAGCGAACGGGAACGGTCATGAGCAGATTTGCCTGTAATCGTTGCAAAACCTTCTGATTTTAGCACTTCCTGCGCGGATACGCCGCGTTTTATGACATTTTGATCCAGGTCAAGAAGGCAAGCCCGATAGACAATACAATCTCGCCAGTAGCAACAGTATTTGCAAGAACTGTTGCGCTCGCTTGAGACATAAAAAAGACAAATAGGGAAAGCGACCTCCCCAGGCTTCCAAACTGGCCCGATATGGGTAATTGATTTAGAATGCCGGGTTAACTAAATGGGGAAATTGCGCTATCGCAATGCGGGATGAACTGCTAATACAGACATCGGAACCGCTGCGATACGGGTCAAGCGCTTGATTTTAAAAAAGTCGTTTTCCCTGCGGCTTCGCCTGGACACAGTCACATCAGTACAGATTGGGACAGTCGCCCGGACTTTCAAGCCGTCGATGGATAGATATGTCACGTTCTGAGTTAGCAACCTTGGAGAAAACCCTAAATGGAAACGCAATCCACTTATAACTATAAGGTGGTGCGCCAATTTGCCATCATGACCGTCGTGTGGGGCATTGTCGGCATGTTGGTGGGCGTCATCATTGCGGCCCAACTGGTATGGCCCGAATTGAACTTCGGGCCCTGGTTCCACTTCGGCCGCCTGCGTCCGCTGCACACCAACGCGGTCATCTTCGCCTTTGGCGGTTGCGGCCTGTTCGCCACCTCCTACTACGTGGTGCAACGCACCTGTAATGTCCGGCTGATCTCCGACAAGCTCGCCGCCTTCACCTTCTGGGCCTGGCAGCTGGTGATCGTGCTGGCGGCCATCACCCTGCCGCTGGGCCTGACCACCAGCAAGGAATACGCCGAACTGGAATGGCCGATCAAAGTGCTGATCGCAGTGGTCTGGGTTGTTTACGCCATCGTTTTCTTCGGCACCATCGCCATCCGCAAGGTCAAGCACATCTACGTGGCCAACTGGTTCTACGGCGCCTTCATCCTGGCCGTGGCCCTGCTGCACATCGTCAACTCCGCCTTCGTGCCGGTATCGCTGTGGAAATCCTACTCCGCCTACTCCGGCGCCGTGGATGCCATGGTGCAATGGTGGTACGGCCATAACGCCGTGGGCTTCTTCCTGACCGCCGCCTTCCTGGGCATGATGTACTACTTCATCCCGAAACAGGCCGGCCGTCCGGTTTACTCCTATCGCCTGTCCGTGGTGCACTTCTGGGCGCTGATCTTCACCTATATGTGGGCCGGTCCTCACCACCTGCACTACACCAGCCTGCCGGACTGGACTCAATCCGTAGGCATGGTGTTCTCCCTGGTGCTGCTGGCTCCGAGCTGGGGCGGCATGATCAACGGCATCATGACCCTGTCCGGCGCCTGGCATAAGCTGCGCACCGACCCGGTGCTGAAGTTCCTGGTGGTATCGCTGTCCTTCTACGGCATGTCCACCTTCGAAGGCCCGATGATGTCGATCAAGACCGTCAACGCCTTGTCCCACTACACCGACTGGACCATCGGCCACGTGCACTCCGGCGCGCTGGGCTGGGTTGGCTTCATCACCATCGGTTCCCTGTACTACCTGATCCCGCGCCTGTTCGGCCGCGAATCCATGTTCAGCCTGAAACTGGTTGAAGCCCACTTCTGGCTCGCCACCGTCGGCGTGGTGCTGTACATCGCCGCGCTGTGGATCTCCGGCGTGACCCAGGGCCTGATGTGGCGCGCGCTGAACCCGGACGGCACCCTGACCTACGCCTTCGTTGAAGCGGTCAAGGCAACCTATCCGTACCACTTCGTGCGTCTGATCGGCGGCTTCCTGTACCTGCTCGGCATGTTCCTGATGGCCTACAACACCTTCCGCACCGTAACCGCGGGCCGTGCCGTAGACGCCAAGATCCCGGCCATCACCGCCCACGCTCACTGAGGCGCAAGGAATCATCATGGATAAGATTCAAAAACTGATCGAAGAGCACGTTGGTTATCTGATCGTGTTCACCCTGCTGGTCGTCAGCGTCGCCGGCCTGGTGGAAATCCTGCCGCTGGCCTTCCAGAAATCGACCACGCAGCCGGTGGCCGGCGTCAAGCCCTACACCGCCGTGCAGCTGGCCGGCCGCGACATCTACATCCGCGAAGGCTGCCACACCTGCCACACCCAGATGATCCGTCCGTTCCGCGCCGAGACCGAACGCTATGGCCACTACTCGGTGGCCGGCGAATCGGTGTACGACCACCCCTTCCTGTGGGGCTCCAAGCGCACCGGCCCCGACCTCGCCCGCGTGGGCGGCCGCTATTCCGACGAATGGCACCGCGTGCACCTGGTCAACCCGCGCGACGTGGTTCCCGAGTCGAATATGCCGGCCTTCCCGTGGCTGGCCAAGAATCTGGCCGACGCCGACAGCGTACCGACCAAGATGAAGGCTCTGCGTTTGGTTGGCGTCCCCTACACCGACAAAGACATCACCGAAGCCAAGGCCCAGGTGGAAGGCAAGTCGGAAATGGACGTGCTGGTCGCTTACCTGCAAGGCCTGGGCCTTGCCTTGAAAAACGTTCGTTAAGCCATGGACTGGGTAACCATCGGACGCTCGCTGTTCACGGTAGTGTGCTTTGCATTCTTCATCGTGGTGCTGGGCATCGCCTACAGCAAGCGCTCCAAGAACCGGTATGAGGACGCGGCCAACCTGCCCTTCCTCGACGACGACAAGGTGCAGGAAGCAGAACAAGATCAAGCTTCCAACGGAGCAAGAAAATGAGTGATTTCGTGAGCGAATTCTGGAATATCTGGATTACCGTGATCGTGCTGGGCGGCCTGATCTGGCTGACCTATCTGGTCTTCTCGCAATCCAAGATCAAGGTGCAAAAGGGCGAACAGGTTGAGATCACCGGCCACGTGTGGGACGGCGACCTCTCCGAGTACAACCATCCGCTGCCGCGCTGGTGGATGCTGATGTTCTACGTGACCCTGGCTTTCGCCGTGGTCTACCTGATCCTGTACCCGGGCCTCGGCACCTGGAAAGGCGTGTTCAACTGGACCTCGGTGGACCAGTACAAGAAAGAGCGCGCGCAGGCGGAGGCCAAGTATCAGCCGCTGTACGACCAGTTCCTGAAACAGGACGTCAAGGCCGTGGCCGCCGACCCCAAGGCTCAGGAAATGGGCAAGCGCCTGTTCCAGACCTACTGCGTGCAGTGCCATGGCTCCGACGCCCGCGGCGCCAAGGGCTTCCCCAACCTGACCGACAGCAAGTGGCTGTGGGGCGGCGAGGTGAAGGACATCCACACCACTATCTCCGAAGGCCGTCACGGCCAGATGCCGGCCTGGGGCGCCGCCTTCGGCGAGGAAAAGGTCAAGGATGTGGCCAACTACGTGCTGTCGCTGTCCAAGCGCAAGCATGACGCCGAGCGCGCCGCCCGCGGCAAGGAAACCTTCGCCACGGTCTGCGTCGCCTGTCACGGCCCGGACGGCAAGGGCAACCAGCAGCTGGGCGCGCCCAATCTGACCGACAACAACTGGCTGTACGGCGGTAGCGAGAAGACCATCATCGAGACCATCACCAACGGCCGCAACAACCAAATGCCGGCCTGGAAGGACTTCCTGGGCGAAGGCAAGGTGCATCTGCTGACCGCTTACGTCTGGGGCTTGTCCAACAACCCCAAGGCGCCGCAATAAGCCTGAACCGACATACTGCCCGCTCACGCGGGCAGTATTCTTTCACCCGGATGTTATATAATTTCATATAACATCTCGCCCACTGTCGCAGCCGCGCATTTCGCCAAGTCCATGCCATCCATGGCCTTGGTCAAATCCGCAGAGAAGGAAACGCCCATGTCCGATTCGCTCAAGGAAATCCCGATCAAGGTGGAACCGCCGCGTCCTAAAGGCCAGCAGCCCGACGATAGCGAGACCGTTTCTCTGTACGAATCGCATACCAAGATTTACCCGCGCGCGGCCAAAGGCCTGTTCAACAATCTGCGCGTGCTGTTCGTCATCGGCACCCAACTGGTCTTCCTCGGCCTGCCCTGGCTGAGCTGGAACGGGCGCCAGGCGCTGCACTTCGACCTGATCGAGCGTAAATTCCACCTGTTCGGCCTCACCATCTGGCCGCAGGACTTCGTCTACCTGGCCGCGCTGCTGATGTGCTGCGCTTTCGGCCTGTTCACCTGGACCACCATCGCCGGCCGGCTGTGGTGCGGCTACTCCTGTCCGCAGACGGTCTACACCGAAATCATGCTGTGGATAGAACAATGGGTGGAAGGCGACCGCAACAAGCGCATCAAGCTGGACAAGTCGCCGATGAGCTTGCGCAAATTCCGCATCAAATTCACCAAGCACGCGCTGATGATCGTGTTCTCGCTGTGGACCGGCTTCACCCTGGTCGGCTACTTCACCCCGATCCGCGACCTGGTCGCCGCCGCGCCGCGCTTCGACTATGGACCGTGGGAAGCATTCTGGATGTTCTTCTACGCCGGCTTCACCTATCTGCTGGCCAACTTCATGCGCGAACAGGTCTGCAAATACATGTGCCCGTACGCGCGCTTCCAGAGCGTGATGTTCGACGCCGACACCCTGATCATCTCCTACGATGAAAAGCGCGGCGAACCGCGTGGCGCGCGCAAGAAAGGCAGCGACCCGAAGGAACAGGGCCTGGGCTCCTGCATCAACTGCAGCATCTGCGTGCAAGTCTGCCCGGTGGGCATAGACATCCGCAACGGCCTGCAATACGAATGCATAGGCTGCGCCGCCTGTATCGACGCCTGCGACGAAGTGATGGACAAGATGGCTTATCCGCGCGGCCTGATCCGCTACACCACGGAAAACGCGCTGGAAGGCAAATACCCGGAGAAAGCCATTGTTTCCCGGCTCAAGCGCCCGCGCGTGATACTGTACACCCTGGTGCTGGCCATCGTGATCGCCACCGCCATCGGTTCCATGCTGATGCGCAAGCCATTCAAGGTGGATGTGCTGCGCGACCGCGCCTCGTTGGTGCGTGAAACCGACGCAGGCTGGCTGGAAAACACTTATATCATTAAAATTATCAATACAACGGAACAGAAGCAGCATTTCAGGATCACAGCAACGGGTCTGCCCGGCCTGAAAGTGCAGGCGGATCGCGGCGATATCGCGGTGGCCGCCACCGGCAACACCGATGTCACCGTCCATGTGCAGGCCGATCCGCAATACGCGACCAAGGGCAGCCACGAGATCCGCTTCCTGATCGAGTCCATCAACAACCCTTCCCTGCAAGTGGAAGAGAAGTCCAGCTTCATCGGAGAGTAATGCATGCAGCACACCCACCCCGCTCCGCGTCCCTGGTACCGCGAACCCTGGCCCTGGATTCTGTTCGGCCTGCCGCTGATTTCCGTCATCGTCGGCGTGATGTTCCTCGCCACCGCGATCCGCACCGATGACGGCCTGGTCACCGACGACTACTACAAGAAGGGCAAGGCCATCAATATGGAGCTGCGCCGCGACAAGCAGGCCTTCAACATGGGCCTGAGCGCACAGCTGATGGTGGGCTCGGACCAGCGCACGCTGCGCTTGATCACCACCAGCAAGGTGCCGCTGCCGGCGGTGATCAGCATGCGCATGGTGCACCCGGCCCAGGATGATTTCGATCAGCAGGTGGAAATGCGCCAGGCCGGCCCCAACCTCTACCAAGCCACGCTGCCGGCGGTGCCGGTCCAAGCCAACCACTGGTATATCCTGCTGGAAGACCAAGCCAAGCAATGGCGGCTACAGGGCGAATGGAAGCCGGCCGAAGGCCAGACCGTGTCGCTTGGCCATCCCAATCTGGAGCCGGCGGACTGATGAAGCGACTCCTAAACCACGCCTTCGCCGCGCTGGCGCTGGGCCTCGCACTGAGCGCCGCACAGGCCGGCGGTTTCGTGCCGGCCTATTTGAACGGCACCATCGCGCCGCAGCAGGAGGCCGCGCTGTCCCAGGCCAAGGACGTGCTGGTCAAAGTGCGCCTGCTGGACCAGAGCCGCCAGGACGCGCCGCCACAGCTGCTGGCCGAGCAGATCTTGGAAAAGCCGCGCCGCATCCCTGCGGATTTTTCGCTGTGTTATGACAAGCAGGCGATCAAGAACGACGGCCGCTATGTGATAGAGGGCCAGATCTTCGTCAACGGCGAACTGCGCTACAACAGCCGGAGCCAGACTCAAGTACTGGGCGCCGGCGCAGCCGAGCACCCACAACTACGCCTGGAAACCGTCGGCGCGAACTGAGCCGCTCCTCCCCATGCCGGCCCCGCCCAATCCAGGCGGGGCTTTTTCTTTGCCGGCGTTAACAGAAACCCTATGCCCAGTGTTGCTGTTTAGCCTCAGCGCCCAAGCTCGACTTCTTCCCGCCCGGCTACCGCCACCTCGTCCTGCCCAAACCACTTAAGCCCTTCAAACGGTGGGATTTTCGACAATAGCCCAGAGCCAAACCCTCATCGCGCTCATGTCATTTTACTGACAAATAAATATGACAAACAAAGACAGTTTGTGACGCATTTACTCTATAAATTACGATTGTATGGCAGTTATGCTTAAAAAATTTTCACATCCAAACATTTACTAGTTATTATCAAAAATTGCCTACAAAATCCAAGGCAAGTAAAAACTACAACAACACCTCACTCGATCTTGCTCGTTCAAGTGGTGTCACTCAAGTCACACAAGGAAATAATCTATGTCGACCACTTCGCATCCCAAGGGGCTCTATCTGCTTTTTGTGACCGAAATGTGGGAGCGCTTCAGCTATTACGGCATGCGCGCCATTTTCGTGCTGTTCATGATCAAGGCCCTGATGTTCGACAAGGCTCACGCCGCCGACATCTACGGCACTTATACCGGCCTGGTCTACCTGACTCCGTTGATCGGCGGCTACATCGCCGACCGCTACTGGGGCAACCGTCGCTCCATCCTTGTGGGCGGCGTGCTGATGGCCATCGGCCAATTCATGCTGTTCTTCTCCGGCTCGCTGCATGACAGCAATGTGCAGAGCGCCGCCTGGCTGCTATACGGCGGCCTGGGCATGCTGATCGCCGGCAACGGCCTGTTCAAGCCGAACATTTCCTCGATGGTGGGCCAGCTCTACCCCGCTGGCGACAAGCGCGTCGATTCCGCCTTCACCATCTTCTACATGGGCATCAACGCCGGCTCGCTGATCGCGCCGCTGGTCTGCGGCACCCTCGGCGACACCGGCCATCCGGCCGACTTCAAATGGGGCTTCATGGCCGCCGGCTTCGGCATGCTGCTGAGCCTGGTCATCTTCTCCCTGTTCAAGAACAAATACCTGGTGACCCCGGAAGGCAAGCCCATCGGCATGGCGCCCAAGCGTCACCACGATAGCGGTGAAAAAGTGGTGCACGCGCCGCTGACCCGCGTGGAAAAAGAGCGCCTGGCCGTGATCCTGATCGTATCCGCCTTCGTGATCTTCTTCTGGTCCGCCTTCGAACAGGCCGGCGCCTCGCTGACCTTCTTCGCCGAAGAACAGACCAACCGCAACCTGCTCGGCTTCACCGTGCCAGCTTCCTACTTCCAGTCGGTCAACCCGATCTCGGTGGTGATCTTCGCGCCCATCTTCGCCATCATCTGGACCAAGCTGGGCCAGAACAACCGCGAGCCGAACTCGCCGGTGAAAATGGCGCTGGGTCTGTTCTTCCTGGCGCTGGGTTACCTGGTGATCGCTTTCGGCGTCGAGGGCCTGGAGCCGGGCGTCAAGGTCAGCATGCTGTGGCTGGTCAGCCTGTATGTGCTGCACACCTTCGGCGAGCTGTGCCTGTCCCCTATCGGTCTGTCCCTGGTGGTGAAACTGTCTCCGGCCCGCTTCACCGGCCTGATGATGGGCATCTGGTTCCTGTCCAACGCCGCCGCCAACAAGTTCGCCGGCACGCTGTCGGAACTGTATCCGGACCCGAGCAAGCCGGTGCCGCACTTCCTCGGCTACGCCATCAACAATCTGCACGACTTCTTCATGCTGTTCGTGGCCATGGCCGGCGTAAGCTCGCTGGTGCTGTTCGCGCTGTCCTACAAGCTGAAGAAAATGATGCACGGCCTGCAATAAGCGCCGCGCGGCCCCGCAAGCCGGGGCTCAAGCAAGATCCCAAAGCCGGCCTCCGCCGGCTTTTCGCTTATTCCACCGCCAACACAGAACCGGGAAAAGGCTTTATCATACGGAGCTTCCGGCTCCCGACTCATACTCGCCGCCGCGCCCGCGCGCGCCGACGGCACCGCATCCCGAATGAAACTAGCTACCCTTCCCCGCTGGCAGCAATGCGGCATCGCCGTCTTGCTGCTGTTGCTGCTGCTCCGTCTCGTCGGCCTGTGGGCGATTCCGCTCACCGACACCACCGAGGCGCGCTATGGCGAAATCGCCCGCAAAATGCTGGAAACCGGCAATTGGGTGACCTTGTGGCACGACTACGGCATCCCGTTCTGGGCCAAGCCGCCGCTGTCCAGCTGGCTGTCCGCCGCCGGCATGGCGCTGTTCGGCGTCAATGAAACCGCCGCGCGGCTGCCCTCGCTGCTGCTGGCCATCGCCACGCTGAGCCTCAGCGCCCACTTGATGCGCAAGCGCAGCGGCGGCGACGCCGCCATGGCCACCGCGCTGATCCTGGCCAGCGGCCTGCTCTTCCTCGGCGCCGCCGGCACGGTGATGACCGACCCGGCCTTGCTGTTCTGCGTAACCTTGAGCCAGGCCGCCTTCTGGCACGCGCTCGCGCGTGGCAGCCGCCGCTGGGGCTATGTGTTCTTCGCCGGCCTGGGCCTGGGCCTACTGGCCAAAGGCCCGCTGGCCATCGTGCTGGTGGGCATGCCCATCTTCTTCTGGGTGCTGCTGCGCAATCAATGGCTGGCGCTGTGGCGCAAGCTGCCGTGGATAGGCGGCACCTTGCTGATGTTCGCCATCGCCGCGCCCTGGTATGCGCTGGCGGAGCTGCGCACGCCGGGCTTTCTCGATTACTTCATCATGGGCGAGCATGTCAGCCGCTTCCTGGACTCCGGCTGGAAAGGCGACAAATACGGCTTCGCCCACGCCACCCCGCGCGGCATGATCTGGCTGTACGCGCTGGGCGCTATCTTCCCCTGGTCCATCGCCATGCTGGCCTGGCTAGCGCGCCACGGCGCCAAGCTGCCACGGCTCTGCCGCGACGACGACGGCTGGCTGCTCTATCTGGCCCTATGGACGCTGATGACGCTGCTGTTCTTCACCCTGTCCGGCAACATCATCTTCCCCTACTCGCTGCCGATGCTGCCCGGCTGCGCGCTGCTGTTCGCCGAACTGTGGCGGCGCGCGCGCGGCGGCGACGCGAAGCGCAGCGCGCTGCCGTGGATCGCCTCGATCGGCGGCGTGGTTCTGCTGGCGCTGCTGGCCTTCAACCATTACGACGGCAACCGCTATCTGCGCACCCAGAAGCAGATGATCGCCGCCTGGCAGGCGCAAAGCCCGAGCGCGGACAGTGCGCTGGTCTACTGGGCCGGCCGCCGCGAGTTCTCCGCCGAGTTCTATTCCCAAGGCCGCGCGCGCACCACGCTGGACCCGCAGCAACTGCGCGCCTGGCTGGCCGGCAAGCCCGGCAGCTTCATCGTCAGCGACGCCGGCGATCTTGAGCGGCTGCCCGCCGACATCCGCGCCCGCTTTGCCGAGCGCGCCCGCTTCAACATCATGGGCGACACCATGCTGCTGCTGGCCGACACCGCGCCGGCTGCGCCGATCGAGAGCAAATGAGATGAGCGACGCCTTCGTCCCCCCCTACCTGCTCGGCCTGCGCGCCCAAGAGCGTCCGGCCGATCCGCTGGTCTGCTGCATCGTGCCGGCCTATAACGAATCCGCCAACATCGTGCCGATGCTGCAAACCCTGCATCAGTTGCTGGCCGATGCCGGTTACCGCCATGAATTGATCGTCGTCGACGACGGCAGCCGCGACGACACCGTGGAGCAGGTGCTGAGCCACAGCGCCGAGCTGCCGGTGACGCTGATCCAGCTGTCGCGCAACTTCGGCAAGGAAATCGCGCTCACCGCCGGCATCGACCATGTGCGTGGCGATATCGCCGTGCTGATAGACAGCGACTTCCAGCACCCACCGGAAATGGTGCCGGTATTCCTGGAAGAGTGGCGCAAGGGCTATGACATGGTCTACAGCGTGCGCAGCAGCCGCGAAGACGAGCCGCTGGCCAAGCGCCTGTTCACCCGCGTCTTCTACCAACTGGCCAATAGCGGCAGCCGCCACAAGATGCCGGCCGACACCCAGGACTTCCGCGTGCTGGACCGCTGCGTGGTGGAAGCGCTGCGCCAGATGCCGGAGCGCAACCGCTTCATGAAGGGCATGTACCACTGGGTGGGCTTCACCCAGCGCCCGATGCCGACCCAAACCCGCGAGCGCCGCGCCGGACAGAGCAGCTTCAACTACCGCCGGCTGCTGGACCTGGGCATTACCGGCCTCACCGCCTTCTCCAATATGCCGCTGCGCATCTGGACCGTGGTCGGCTGCCTGATTTCGCTGTGCGCCATAGGCTATGCCGGCTGGGAGCTGGTGCACACCCTGCTGTTCGGCAACCCGGTCAGCGGCTGGCCGACGCTGGCGGTGGCGATCAGCTTCCTCGGCGGCGTGCAGCTGCTGTCCATCGGCATTCTTGGCGAATACGTCGGCCGCATTTTCGACGAAGTCAAACAGCGCCCCACCTATCTGATCAGCCGCATCAGCGGCCGCCAGGGCGCGTCCGGCGCGAAGGACGCGGAATGAGCCGCGAGCTGTTCTGGTTCGGCGTGGTCGGCGTCTCCGCCATGCTGCTGCATTTCGGCGCGGTGGCCTGGGTGCTGGTGCCGCTGGGCATGGCGCCGCTGCTGGCCAATGTGCTGGGCTTCCTGATCGCCTTCCAGCTCAGTTACTGGGGCCATCGCCTGCAGACCTTCCGCGCCGCTCACATTCCGCACCGCCAGGCGCTGCCGCGCTTCTTTGGCGTCGCCTGCCTCAGCTTTCTCGTCAACGAGGCGATGTACGCGCTGTTGCTGCGCTTCACGCCGCTGGATTACCGCGCCGCCCTGCTGCTGGTGCTGGTGGCGGTGGCGGTGCTGACCTTCGCACTCAGCAAGCTGTGGGCGTTTCGCGGCCCGGCGCGGCCGCCGCGAAAACAGCACGGCCATCCTTGATTCCAGCACAATCGGATATAAAACTTTATCCGCTTGCCAAGGTCACACCCCCATGACAAAACGATTGACACTCTGCGCCGACGACTTCGCCCAGTCCGACGCCATCAGCGCCGGCATCCTGGAGCTGCTGGCCGCTGGCCGCCTGTCCGCCACCAGCGTGATGAGCCAGGCGCCGTGCTGGGCCAGCCACGCCGGCGAGCTGAAAGCCTTCGACGGCAAGGCCGACGTCGGCCTGCATTTCAACCTGAGCCATCCTTTCGGCGATCACGCCCGGCCCTTGTCGCACTGGCTGATGAAAAGCCAGCTGCGCCAGCTATCGCGCCCGATGCTGCGCGACGCGGCTGTCATGCAAATCGATCTGTTCCAGCAGCATTTCGGCCGACTACCGGACTTCATCGACGGCCATCAACATGTGCACGCGCTGCCGGTGGTGCGCGACGCGCTGTTCGAAGCCATCGCGCTGCGCTGGCAAGGCCGGCCGCTGCCCTATCTGCGCGCCCCCGACCGCCTCGGTCATCCCGGCGACAACCGGCTCAAGGCGCTGGTGCTGCGCAGCGTCAGCACCGGCTTCGACGACAGCGCGCAAGAGCACGGCTTCTGCACCACGCCCTGGTTCGGCGGCATGTACTCGCTGACGCCGCAGGCCGACTTCGCCGGGCTAATGCAGCAATGGCTGGCCCGCACGCCGGACCGCGGACTGATCATGTGCCATCCCGGCCACCCGGCCCAAGACAAGGACGACCCGATCGCCGCGACGCGGGACAAGGAATTCCGCTTCCTCGGCAGTCAGGCCTTCGCCGATCTTTGCGCGCAATACGGCGTGGAGCTGGTCCGCTTCGACAACGCCGCACCGACGCCCACCCCGCTGGCGGCCTAAGAACCTGTTTACGATCTGCCGCGCGTCGTGGAGGGTGACACGGTGAGTACGGCTTCAGAATGCTCATGTACCACTTGTACATTCCGCTTTTTCACTCGTTTTCGCCTTGTATCGCTCTTGCTCGCGAGACTTTGAACAGGCTCTAAGCAGGCCGCGGCCGGCCGCTCACACCGCCGGCCAGTTCAAATCCCAGGGCTCGCCCAAGCCTCGCAAGGCCGCGCCGCAGACTTCGGACACAAAGGCTTCGCCGTGGCTGGGCGCGCAGACAAAGCTGAAGCGCTCGCCCTCCAGCTCGAAACGCAGAGCGTAGGCATGCAGATAGCCACGGTCCGCCGGCGTGCCGCCATAGAGCGCATCGCCCAGTATCGGCGCCGATTGCGACTTCAATGCCACTCTAAGCTGATGGGTTTTGCCGCTGCGCGGCCGCAGCAGGAACAGACGCAGGCCCGGCTGCAACGAATAACTGAAAAACTGCGTCACCGCCGGGTTCTGCTGGCTGGCCAGCAAGCGCCAGGCGCCGCCGCGGCCCTTGGCCATATCGCCGGCCACCTTGCCCTGTTTCTTTCCCGGCTTGCGGTCCGACAGCGCCAGATAATATTTCTCGATCTCGCGGCCGGCGAAGGCCTCGCCCAGCCGCGCCGCCGTTTCCGCCGAGCGCGCCACCAGGATCAAGCCGGAGGTGATGCGGTCCAGCCGGTGTACCGGCCACACGGCCTCATCGCCCAAACCGTCGCGCAAGGCCTCCATCAGGCCGGCCTCATCGCCGTCGCGGTGAAAGCTGACGCCGGGCGCCTTATCCAACAAGTAAAAGCGGGGATCGCTATGCAGTAGGGTGAACGCCGCCTCAGGCATCGCCGTCGTCCTGCTTGGACGCCTGGCGCATGCGCTGCTCGGTTTCCATCCGCATTTTCTTGCGGATTTCCGCGTCGCGGAAACGGTGTTGCTGCTCCGTGGTTTCCAGCGTCAGCGGCGGCACCGGCACCGCCTTGCCGTTCTCGAACGCCACCATGGTGAAATAGCAGCTATTGGTGTGGCGCACCGTGCGCTTCTGGATGTCCTCGGCCACCACCTTGATGCCCACCTCCATCGAAGTACGCCCCACGTGATTGACGCAGGCCAGGAAGGTAACCAGCTCGCCGACATGGATGGCCTGCTTGAACAGCACCTGATCCACCGACAGCGTCACCACATAGCAGCCGGCGTAACGGCTGGCACAGGCGTAAGCCACTTGGTCCAACAACTTCAGCAACACTCCACCATGGACATTGCCGGAAAAATTGGCCATGTCCGGCGTCATCAGCACCGACATCACCAGTTCACGCTGACTCGCCTGCTCCGCTTGCTGCGCCATGTTTCGCTCCCAGAAAATCCGAAACCGCCTATTGTGCCCCCATCCCTCCGTTTTAAACAGTTTTTGCCCATTCTGCCGGGGAGCGCCTTTGATTTGGCCAAAGCCTTCCATAGCGGCTAAACTGATGAATATCAAGCTAAAACCATGAATTCATGAGCCTTTCCGGAATCTCCAGCTACGGGACCTATGGCGGCTATGCGCTGCAGACCGCCCATGGCCCCAACTGCCAGTGTCCCGCCTGCCAGCAAAGCCTGGCCAGCGCCGCGACGCCGGTGGCGGCGGCGGCTGCGTCCGGAAATCGCGCCGACAACACCGATGCCGCGTCGAAGCAGACGGATCAAGCCAAGCCCAATGCCGCGCGCGGCATCGACGGCAAGCCATTGGACGAGCAGCAGCAAAAACAGGTGGAAGAACTGAAGGCCCGCGACAGCGATGTGCGCCAGCACGAGCAGGCCCACTTGGCAGCCGGCGGCGCACTGGCCGGCGGCGGCGCCACCTATAGCTACCAACAAGGGCCGGACGGCAAGCAATATGCGATAGGCGGCGAAGTCAGCATCCGGCTCGCGCGCGGCAGCACGCCGCAGGAAACCATAGCCAATGCCCAGACCGTGCAGCGCGCGGCGCTGGCGCCCGCCGATCCCTCCGGCCAGGACCGATCGGTCGCCGCCGCCGCCGCGCAAATGGAGCAGCAGGCGCGCATCGAGCTGATGCAGCAGCAGGCTGGCAAACAGGGGATGAGCCCGCTGCAGGCGCGCCAGAAAATAAACAGCCCCGAGCAGCAAGGCCCGGGGCTGGGGTCCAACATCGATACCTACGCCTGAGAAGCTGTTCAAAACCTGCAGCGCGTCGTGGAGCGTTACACGGTGAGTGCGGCTTCGAAATGCTCATGTACCACGCGTACATTCCGCTTTCTCAGCCACAACGCCTTGTCTCGCTCTTGCTCGCGGGCCTTTGAACAGGCGAGAACCAGGCGCTGTTTCCATCACTCCGCCTTGCGCACGCCGCGCGCCAGCCTCAGACCGTTGGCGATCACCACCAGGCTGGTGCCCACATCGGCGAACACCGCCATCCACAAACTGGCCAGACCGAACATGGCCAAGGCGAAGAACACCAGCTTGGTCAGCAAGGCCACCGCGATATTCACTTTCAACACCTGAGCGGTGCGCCGCGCATGGCTGATCAGATCCGCCAGCTTGGCCAACTTGTCATCCATCAAGGCCACGCCGGCGGTTTCCAGCGCGCTGTCGGAACCGGCCGCGCCCATGGCGATGCCCAGGTCGGCTCGGGCCAGCGCCGGCGCGTCGTTGACGCCGTCGCCCACCATCGCCACCGTCTTGCCGGAGCTCTGTAAACGGATGATGCGCTCCAGCTTGTCTTCAGGCAGCAAGCCGCCATGGGCTTCGATAATGCCGGTCTGCGCCGCCACCGCCTGCGCCACTTGCTGATTGTCGCCGCTCAACATCACCGTCGCCACGCCCAGCTTGGCCAATTGCCGCAAGGCCGCCGGCGCTTCCGCGCGGACGCGGTCGGCCACCGCGATCACGCCCAGCGCGCGCTCGCCCTCCAACAACACCAGCGCCCCCTGGCCGGCCAATTCCAGCCGCGACAGCTCGGCTTGCAGGGCCTCGTTCAACGCTCCCTGCTCCCGCGCCAGCCGGCTGCTACCCAAGGCCAGCTTCCGGCCGTCCGCCAGACCGCTGACGCCGCGTCCGGCCTGCTCGCTGACTTGCTCCGCCTCTGGCCAGGACAGGCCGCGAGCGCTAGCCGCCGCCAGCACCGCCTTGGCCAGCGGGTGGGTGGAATGCGCGTCCAAGGCCGCGGCCCAACGCAGCAACTGGTCCTGATCGGCGTCGGCCAGCGCCACCACCCCGGTCACCTGCGGCTCGCCCTCGGTCAGGGTGCCGGTCTTGTCGAAGCACACCGCGTCGATCCGGGCCGCCGTTTCCAGCGGCGCGCCGCCCTTGATCAGCAGGCCGTGTTTGGCGGCCGAGGCCAAGGCGCTGACCACGGTCACCGGCGTGGCGATCACCAGCGCGCACGGGCAGGCGATCACCAGCATCACCAGCGCGTTGTAGATCGCCTCGTGCCAGCTCAGCCAGCCCAGCAAGGGCGTGGCCACGGCGAATAACAGCGCGGCGACCAGCACCACCGGGGTGTAGATCGACGCGAAGCGGTCGATGAAGCGCTGCGTCGGCGCCTTGCTGGCCTGGGCATTGCGCACGGTGTCGATGATGCGCGCCAGCACGCTGCCATTGGCCGCCGCCGTGGTCAGCACTTCCACCACGCCGCTGCCATTGATGCTGCCGGCGAACACCGCGTCGCCCGGCGATTTGTCCACCGGCAGGCTCTCACCGGTGATAGGCGCTTCGTTGAACGCGCTATGGCCCTGATCAATGCGGCCGTCCAGCGGCACACGCTCGCCCGGACGCACCCGCACCCGGCTGCCCGGCGCCACCTCGGCGGCCGGTCGTTCCACCCATTCGCCGCCGCTTTGCAGCCAGGCGGTTTCCGGCGCCAACGACATCAAGGCCTTCACCGCCTCGCCGGCGCGCGCCAGCGACATCGCTTCCAGCCGCTCGGCGATGGCGAACAGGAACAGCACCATCGCCGCCTCCGGCCATTGGCCGATCAGCATCGCGCCTATCACCGCCACCGACATCAGGAAATGAATATTGAGCGTGCGCGTGGACAGCGCGATCCAGCCCTTCTTCAAGGTGGGAATGCCGCCCAGCAGGATGGAGGCCAAGGCCAGCGCCGCGCTGCCCCAGCCCTGATCCGCGCCGCTGAGCCAGGCCACGCCTTCCGAGCCCACCGCCGCCAGCCCGGACAAGGCCAGCAGCCAATTGCCGCGGCGCGAGGCCTTGGGCTGTTCCACCGGCGCCGAGGCGTCCGTCAGCTCCACCGCCTTCATGCCCACCTTGGCGATGGCCTGTTTGACCCCGTCCAGATTGGGCAGATCGTGACGCACCAGCAATACCCGCTCGATGAAGTTGAACTCCAGCGCGGCCACCCCCGTCATACCGCCCAAGGCTTTTTCAATCAGCTTGGCCTCGGTTGGACAGTCCATCGCCTGGATGTGCAAGCGCGCCTGCTGCCGGCCGCCCTCGCCCAAAGACACCGCGCGCGGCGCTTCCGCGCCGTGGTCGTGGCCCGAGCAGGCCTGGCCCGCATGCTGGTGGTCGTGGTCGTGCTTGTGGCCGTGCTCATGATCGTGCGCGGCGGATGGCTGGGCCGGCAGCGCCGCCTCCAGTTTGTGGCCGCAGCAATCGTCCTTCGCGCGCGGATCGGGCTTGCCCTCCCCGCCGCGGCAAGAAGCATGGCCGGCATGCGGCGCAAGCCCGCGCCGCTTTCTTTGCGCTGGATGGAACATGGTTGCCTCCCTGGTTCGGATGAATATAGCCTCATTGCAAACCCTGTAGTCGCTACAAGGTCAAGTTTTTTTGCTAAAATTTTCTCATCCGGCGGCAAGTCGCCGCCACCGCCCTATCGGCGGGTATCTTGCGGGAGAGCTGAGATGCTGATTGGAGAACTGGCGCGCCAGACCGGCTGCGAAGTGGAAACCATCCGTTATTACGAGCGCGAAGGCCTGCTGTCCGCGCCGCAGCGCAGCGCTTCCGGCTACCGCCGCTATAACGCCGAACAATTGGGCGAACTGAATTTCATCCTGCATTGCCGCTCGCTGGGCATGTCGCTGGCCGATATCCGCCAACTGGCCGCCTTCAAGGCCGACTCCTCGCTGGCCTGCGACGACATCAATCAACTGATAGACCAGCAGATCAGCAAGGTGCATCAGCAAGTGGAAAGCCTGCGCCTGCTGGAGCAGCAGCTGCTGGCCTTGCGTGACCGCTGCCACGATCACCATACCGTGGCAGAATGCGGCATTCTGCAAACCCTGGTGGAGGCGTCCGAAGGCGAGCCCTGCGTTTGCCACACGCCCTTCGGCCAGGACCCGCACCCTCATCATCCTTCCGTGGAGAAGCAATGACCCGTTTGTTCAAGCCCGCCACCGCCGTCGCGACCTTGGTCGCGCTGGCCCTGTCCGCCTGCACCACCAATCCGCAGACCGGCCAGACCGAAATCAGCAAGACCGCCCTTTACGGATTGGGCGGGGCGGCGGCCTGCGGCCTGGTGGGCGCGCTGACCCATGGCGGCAAGGGCGCCCGCAATTCGGCGCTGGCTTGCGGCGCGATCGGCGCCGGCATCGGCGGCTATATGGATTACCAGGAAAAACAACTGCGCGAGAAGCTGAAGAACAGCCAGATCGCCGTCGAGCGCATCGGCGACCAGCTCAAGCTATCGCTGCCCAACAATATCACCTTCCCCACCAACGGCTACCAGTTGAACGACAAGGTGCAAAAGCCGCTGACCGACATCGCCGGCGTGCTGGTGCAATTCCCCGACACCTCGATCACCGTGGCCGGCCACACCGACAGCAGCGGCGCCGCCGCTTACAACCAGATCTTGTCGGAGAAACGCGCCCAGTCGGTGACCGAATACCTGCAAGGCCAGGGCGTCAACTCGGTGCGGGTGCGCACCATGGGTTACGGCGCGGCCCAGCCGGTGGCCAGCAATGCCAGCGACAGCGGCAAGGCGCGCAACCGCCGCGTGGAGATCATGATCACGCCGCAGCAAATGGGCTGAACGATCTAGACACTCAACCCGGCTCCGGCCGGGTTTTTATCGTCCATGCGCAGTGGAATGGGCAAAAAAAGGGGCCAACCCACTGGGTCGGCCCTAACAACGCTCGTTTGGGGAGATGAGGAGAAACCACCGCACGCCACCCCACGGGTATGCGGGTCACAACAAGTACACACACAAAGCTACAACAACAAACCTATCAGCGGCGCGGCGAACACCGTCGCCAAACCGCCCAGCATCATGGTCAGGCTGGCCACCACGCCTTCTTCGGCGCCCAACTCGCTGGCCTTGGCGGTGCCGGCCGCGTGAGCGGCTGCGCCGAAAAGAGCCCCGCGCGCCAGGCTGGAGCGCAGCGGCAGCAAGGCCAGCATCACTTCGCCCAGCGACATGCCGCACACCCCGGTCATCACCACGAACACCGCGGTCAGATCCGGCGAGGCGCCGATGCCGGAAGCCGTGGCCAGCGCGAACGGGGTGCTGATCGAACGCGGCGCCAGGCTGCGCTGCAGCAAATCCGACAAGCCCAACAGACGCGCCAGCCAGATCGAACTGAACACCGCCACCGGCATGCCCACCAGCACGCCGCAACTCAGCGACAGCCAGTGCCGGCGTATCATCGCGCGGTGCTCGTAGATCGGCACCGCGAAAGCCACCGTGGCCGGGCCCAACATCCAGGTCAGCCAGCGGGTGTCTTCGAAATACACCCGGTACGGCACCTTGGCCAGGACCACCAGCGCAATCACCAACAGCGGCACCGCCAGAATCGGGGCGCTCCACCAATTGCGCTTTTTCAGATAAAACCTTTTGACCAGTCCGTACAAAACAACGGTAATCAGCAGACTGGCCAGTGCAATCTCATGCTCCATGCGTCTTCACCTGTTTCTGGCGGCCATGCCAGCGCATGGCGACCTCCAGCCGGTAACATTTGTCCACCACCCAGGAGGTCACCGCCATCACCAGCAAGGTGGACAGCACGATCACCGCCACGATCCGCAGCCCGGCGGCCATGATCACGTCCGGGTACTGGATCACCGCCACCACGGCGGGGATGAAGAACAACAACATTTCGGCCAACAACCAGCGGGCGCCGCTACGGCACCAGGCCAACGGCAACCAGCCCAGCCAGAGCGCCGCCAGCACCAGGAACATACCCAGCACGCCGGCAGGCACCACAGGCAGGAAATGGCTGCTCAACTGGCTGGCCGCGATCCACACCACGCTCAGCAGCGCCACTTGACCTACGGTCAGCGCCACTTGCTTGAATGCGGAAAGATTCGGATTTGCCATGATTGAGCCACTACACAACACAGGGAGTGGTTCGAGTATAGAGCGCCGACATGCATTCAAAAAATGAATTAAAATTATTTCACGCATTCCAATCTGGAATACATGATCCGGACAAGCACATATGGACATCCGCGCGCTGCGCTATTTCATCGAAGTGGTCAAACGCCACAGCTTCACCAAGGCGGCCGAAGCCCTTTATGTGACCCAGCCCACCATCAGCAAGATGGTGCGCCAGCTGGAAGAGGAATTGGGCTGCCCGCTGATCCTGCGCGAGGGACGCAGCTTCCGGCTCACCGACGCCGGCCGCGCCACCTATGAGCGCGGCCTGGACGTGCTGTCGGCGATGAACCAGTTGAAGACCGAGCTGTCCGACTTGTCCGCGCTCAAGCGCGGGGAATTGGTGGTCGGCCTGCCGCCGATGGTGGGCGTGGCCTTCTTCGCGCCGGTGGTCAGCAGCTTCCGTCAGCGCTACCCGCAGATCGAACTGAAAATGGTGGAGGATGGCGCGCTGGCGATAGAAAGCAGCGTGCGCAGCGGCGAGCTGGAAATCGGCGTGGCGGTGCTGCCGGTGGATAATCAGGCTTTCGACCAGTTCGCCGTGGTGCGCGACCCGCTATGCCTGGTGGCGCCGGCCGGCTCGCCTTGGCGCGGTCAGAGCGTGGTGCGGCTGGAGCAGATCGCCGATCAGCCCTTCGTGCTCTATCCGCAGGATTTCACGCTGGCGCGCCGGGTCAGCGACGCCTTCCGCGAGCTGGGCCGTCCGCTGCACGTGGTGGGACGCAGCGCGCACTGGGACTTCATCGTCGAGCTGGTCTCCGCCCATATGGGCGTCACCCTGCTGCCGCGCTCCATCGTCGAACGGCTGGACCGCGCCGCCTACGATGTGATTCCGCTGGCCGAGCCCAAGCTGGTCTGGCATCTGGCGCTGATCTGGCAGAAGAACGGATACTTGTCGCACGCGGCGCGCGCCTGGCTGGCGGTGACACGCGATGTGCTGGGCGGTTTGGAATAAAACCAGTCAAACCAAGGAAAACCGAATATGAAACGATATCTGGGCATCGCCCTGTTCGCGCTGCTGCTGAGCGGCTGCGCGGCGCTAAACTATCAGAAACCGCAGATCAGCATCGCCGACGTCAAGCCCGGCAAGACCACGCTGTTCGAACAAAGCTTCGAAGTCAGCCTGCGGGTCAGCAATCCCAACAACCTGGCCTTGAACGCCAAGGGCATGACGCTGGAACTGAACGTGGCCGGCGAGAAGCTGGCCACGGGAGTCAGCAATCAGGCGATCGCGGTGCCGGCGCTGGGCGAAGGCCTGATCACGCTGCAATTGCACACCTCGCTGGCCGGCTGGCTGAAACAGATCGGCAAGGCGATGGAGGCCGGCAACGGCGGCAAGCTGGAATACCAGCTGAACGGCACGCTGGAAGACCTGAACGGCATGGGCCGAGTGCCATTCCGCAGCAAGGGGGAATGGAAGCTGCCCGGCCAGTAAGAACCTGTTCAAAGTCTGCTGCGCTTCGTGAGGCGTCGCACGGTGAGTACAAGCTCAAAATGCTCATGTACCACCTGTACATTCCGCTTTTTCGCTCGTTTTCGCCTTGTCTCGCCCTTGCTCGCGAGACTTTGAACAGGCTCTAAGAATCGCTTACGATCCGCGGCGCGAGCCGGCGAGATCGTGAACATGCTCTAAATGCCCGCAGCCCCGCCGTCTGGCGGGGCCGGAACTCACTGCCGCGGCACCGCCACGCAGTTATTACCGTCGAAACTGACGGTTTCCACCAGCTGGCTCTTGGGATTGACCACGAAATTGGTGGTGCAGCTGTAATGGGTGGAACCGCCGCCCACCATGCCGGAGCTGACCCAGCGCCCCGGCGTTTCTATGGTCTTGGTCTGGCCGTTCTCGTTGTAGCTCACCTTGGCGCCCGGCTCGTACACGCGGTTTTCGCGCAGCGGCTCGCGCTGGGTGAATTCCTTGCTATAGGTGTAAAGCATATTGCCATTGGGCATCTTCAGGGTTTTCTGCGGCGCGCCCCACTCCGCCAATAGTTGGTTCACATCGCGGCCCTGCCAGTAATACGCCTTCTGCGCATAGCCTTCTTGGGTCGGGAAAGTGCCGCAGGCGGTCAATAGCAGCGCCGACATCATCATCCATCTCTTCATCCGAAATCCTTCAATCCCCGTTTTCATTATCGATAGCATAACAAAACGCCGGCTCCTGAACGGAACCGGCGTTGAATGACTGACCATGCGGCCACGCAAGAGTTTCCTTACGCGGACAATCCGCTGGTTTAGAGACGGAAGCGGTTGAAGGTGCTCTGCATTCCGCGCGCCAGCTCGTTCAAGGCGCTCAAGGTCTGCATCGCCGATTGCAGCGCGGCGTCGGAATCTATGATCTGATTGTTGATAGACTCGGTGCTCTGCGCCATCGCCGTGGTGGCGTTGTGCTGCTCGCTGGTGGACAGCGCCACGTCGCCGATCTTGTCTATCACCTGCTGCATCGCGTCGCCGATCGCGGTCAGCCGCGCGCGCGCCTGGCCGGTCAGGTCCACGCTGGCGTCCACCGCGCCGACCGTGGTGTTCATGTTCTGCACCGCCTTGCCGGTTTCGCCCAGAATGTTTTCCACCATCTGGCTGATTTCCACCGTGGCCTGGCCGGTGCGCTCGGCCAGCTTGCGCACTTCATCGGCCACCACCGCGAAGCCGCGGCCCTGTTCGCCGGCGCGCGCCGCTTCTATCGCCGCGTTCAAGGCCAACAGATTGGTCTGGTCGGCGATGTCGCGGATCACATTGGTGATCTTGGAAATCTCCTGCGAGCGCTGTTCCAGCGAGGCCAGCAAGCTGGACAGCTCGCCCACCGATTCGCTGGTGCGCGACATCTCGCTGCTGATGCGCTGCATATCGTTGGCGCTCTCGCGCGAATGCTCGCCGGTATTGCGCGCCAGGCTGTCGGTTTCGCGGGTGGCGTCGGCAATGTGGGAAATGCTCACCGTCACTTCTTCGATCGCCGCCGCGTTGGAGCTGGAAATATCCGCCAGCACGTGGGAATCGTCGGCCAGACGCTTCACCGCGCCGCTGACTTCGATCACGCCCTGGGTCAGCTGCCCGGCTTCGTCGCGCAGTTCACGGAACATGCCGTTCAAGCGCTGCACAAACTGGTTGAAGGCTTCGGCGGTCTGCGCCACTTCGTCTTCGCCGGCCACTTCGATGCGGCGGGTCAGATCGCCTTCGCCCTGGGAAATTTCGCGCATCGCGTCGCGCACCTGGAACAGGCCCTTGAGCAGACGGCCCAGATAGGCGGAGCTGAAGGTCAGCATCACCACCAACACGATGGCGACGGCGCCGGCGATCAGCCAGATGATGCCGTTGACCTGGGAGGAGATCACGTCTTCGTCCGCGGCCACGCCCATCACCCAGTCGGAACCGGCGATCGGACGCAAGGCCACCATATAGGCGCCGCCGTCTATCTCCACGCTCTTGGCCTGATCGCTTTGCAGCAGGCTGGCGAACGCGGTCTCGTCCAAGGCAGGAATCACGCTGCCGATGGGCTTGAGCTCATTGCCCGGCTTGGGATAGGCGATGATCTTGCCTTGCTTGGTCAGCAGGAAGGCATGGCCCTTGCCGGCCAGCTTGATGTCCAGCACCGACTTGACCAGCTTGTCGATCAAGATGTCGCCGCCCACCACGATCTCCTGGCCCTTGACCTTGTCGGCGATGGTGATCACCAGCTTGTCCTTGGTTTCCGGCTCCGAGTCCTTGTATGGATCAGTGACGATCAGGCCGTCCTGGGCCTTGGACTGCTGGAACCACGGGCGCTGCGCCGGCTGATAGTCGGCGCTGGGCTTGGGACGCCCCGGCACCGAATACTTCATGTCGCCGGTGACGCCGTTGCCAGCATAGATCACATTGAAGCCACCACCCTTGGCCAGCTGCTGCAGGTAGTAGCTGACCTGCGCGTCGTCGGCGTGGCTGAGGCTGGCGCTGATCAGGTTCTTGCGGACCGATAGCCATTCGGATACGAAGCCGCCCTGTAGTTGGGCGACCTGGTTGATCTCGCGCTCCGCTTCTTGGTAGGCGTGGGAACGGATATTCAGGCAGGCGGTGATGGTGATGCTGAGCGTGGCGACCAGAATGGACACCGCTGTCAGCAGCGTGAGCTTGTGACGGATGGAGCGCATGATAAGCCGTTGCTGATAAAAGCCTTATTATCCGTCATACGAGATGTCATGCATTGTTAAAAATAACAATGTATTTAAATATTTGAGCATGTTTTAAATCAAATAGCAGAGGGAGGCATGCATTTGCGATCAAGCCCCACCTTAAATCATGCAGATACGCGCTCTTCTACGTCGAAGCGCCACAAAACGTCGACAATTTGCCCTAATAGTGACAATTTCACCCGGATTTGAGCGATACTTGCGCCTGGGCGCGCCGGCTTAAGGCTGTCAGCGCCCGGATATTCGAGAGAAAGGGGCCAATATGAGTAAGAGCGGCGAGCGGTCGCAAACCTTTCAGCACATCATCGACGCCAGCCTGCAGCTGTTCAATCAGGAGGGCGAGCGCGTCATCACCACCAACCATATCGCCGAGCGGATGAATATCAGCACCGGCAAGCTCTACTATCACTTCCGCAACAAGGAAGAGATCATCAGCGAGCTGTACCAGCGCTACGTCAAGGGCATGGCGGAACAACTGTCCGCCGCGCTCAAGCACAGCAACTCGATAGAAGCGATGGTGGGCTCGATGGAAAAAACGCTGCGCCACATCTGGAGCTTCCGCTTCCTGCCCAAGAGCATGCCCAGCCTGTACTACTTGCACCCGGAACTGGCGGAAAACCACCAGCAGCTATCGCGCGGCCAGTTGGCCGGCAAGCTGGCCCAGCTGTTCGCCCGCTTGCGCGAACAGGAAGTGCTGCAGGGCGACGACAAGCAGTTGGCTCATCTGGTCCAGCATTTCCAGATGGTGCAGACCGGCTGGGTGACCACGCTCAAGCACTCCGCCACGCCCAGTGAGCTGGAGCGCATGGTGAAGGATGGCTGCCGCAGCCTGCTTTACCTGGTGGCGCCCTACGTCAATCCGCGCTACCGGCCGCCTTTCGACCGCGTCTGCGCGCGCTACGCCTGAACGGCGGCGCATAAAAAAACACCCCTGGCTGGCCAGGGGTGTTTTGTTTGCGGCCTTAGAATCCATCCACGATCTCGCGTGCTAGAGCAGCAGATCGTGAACCGCTTCTTAGATCATGCCCTTGCTTTTCAGCAACTCGAACATGGTCTTGCCGATTTCCGCCGGGCTGCGGGTGTAGGCGATGCCGGCCTTCTCGAAGGCCTTGAACTTCTCTTCCGCCGTACCCTTGCCGCCGGAGATGATGGCGCCCGCGTGGCCCATGCGCTTGCCCTTGGGCGCGGTGACGCCGGCGATGTAGCCGACCACCGGCTTGGTCACGTAGGACTTGGCGAACTCGGCCGCCTCTTCCTCGGCGGAACCGCCGATTTCGCCGATCATCACGATGGCGTCGGTGTCCGGATCATCCTGGAACAGTTTCAGCGCGTCGATGTGGCTGGTGCCCGGGATCGGGTCGCCGCCGATGCCGATGCAGGTGGACTGGCCCAGGCCCAGAGCGGTGGTTTGCGCCACGGCTTCATAGGTCAGGGTGCCGGAGCGGGACACGATGCCGATGCGGCCTGGGTTGTGGATGT